>JAYPCO010000030.1:0-13304 GCA_038124765.1 Alphaproteobacteria bacterium
AAAAAATGAATTCTAATCAAAATGCTGTAAGCGTTAAAGGTATATACAAAAACTATGGTGATGTTGAGGCACTAAGAGATATGACACTTGACTTCCCTAAAGGTCAGCTAACTTCCCTTCTTGGGCCATCAGGATGTGGTAAGACTACACTTTTAAAAATTATTGCGGGTTTGCTCCCTGCCACTAAAGGAGAAGTTTACGTAAACGATCAACTAGTAACGACACCAGGCCCAGATCGAGCATTCGTTTTTCAGGATTTTGCATTAATGCCTTGGGCATCAGTTATTCGCAATGTTGCTTTTGGCTTAGAATTAAGAAATGTCAATAAAAGTGAAAGAGAAGATATTGCCAAAAAATATATTAACCAAGTGGGGCTGGGTGGTTTTGAAAATAGTTTTCCTCATGAGTTGTCTGGCGGCATGAGGCAGAGAGTGGGGTTAGCCAGAGCATTGAGCGTTGACTCACCAGTTTTGTTAATGGATGAACCTTTTTCAGCTGTTGATGAGCAAACTAGAAGAAAATTCCAAGAGGATTTATTGGACTTGGTAAAAAATGAAAATAAAACATTTATTTTTGTAACTCATTCAATCGAAGAAGCGGTTTATGTCTCTGATCAAATTGCAATTCTCCTCCCTCGACCCAGTCGAGTATCAGAAATCATTCGACCTTCGGGTTTTAGAAACAAAGATGCCGATTCAATTAGAAAAGATAGTGAATATTTAGATACAGTAGAAGGTATATGGAAGTCCTTACGATCATATGTTGAATAAATAATGCGAATTTTTGGAATTAAACTACCTAATATGACCTCTTTAATTCTATGGGGACTTTTATGGGAGTTACTTGGTCAAATGGAAGTGTCTTTTTTCTTACCACCATTAACTTCTATTTTTTCAACTTTATTAGAAATTTATCATACCAAAGCATTTATTAGAGCATTAGTTGAAACTGCCCAGGCATTTTTAGGAGGCATTACATCTGCAGTGATAATAGGAATACCGGTTGGTATTTTCATGGGTAAAAATAGATTTATTGATGAACTTTTACTTCCATGGGTAAACATGTTTATGAGTGCTCCCCTAACTGCTTTAGTGCCTGTTTTGATGGTTCTATTTGGCTTTGGGTTGAAGTCTATTATTATTACAACCACTTTATTTGCAATTTGGATAATTATTTTAAATACAAGGGCGGGGGTTATGCAAATAAACCGATCTTTGGTAGATATGGCAAATTCATTTGGCGCAAGTCCCACTGAAGCTTTTTTTAAAATATATTTTTGGGCTGCATTACCTGAAATAATTAGTGGTATCCGTATAGGTTTTATTAGAGCTGTTAAAGGTGTAATTATCGGACAGTTATTAATTTCCATCGTGGGTTTTGGATCTTTATTTGAGCTATATTCCTCGAGGTTTTTAATGTCTCACTTTTGGGCTGTAATATTAGTTTTGTTTGCATTAGCTTTTACTTTATCGGAGTTATTAGCTATGTTAGCAAAGCGTTTTGATTATTATGCTTCGAAAAGAGGCTAATGTTTAAGGAGAATAAAAAATGAGCAACTTAGTAATACCTGCTCCAAAACAAACTTTAATTCCTGTTCATGGCACAGATAGCCATTTCCCAGTGAGAAGAGTTTATTGCATTGGTAGAAATTACGCAGCGCATACAATTGAAATGGGTTTTGATCCAGACAAAGAACCACCTTTCTTTTTTCAAAAAAATACAGACAACATTGACACCACTGGACAGTTTCCTTATCCACCGGAAACTAGTGATGTACACTATGAGTTAGAGTTAGTTGTTGCACTAAATAAAGGCGGTGCAAATATCAAAGAAGAAGATGCTTATGATCATATTTTTGGTTTTGGCATTGGCCTTGATATGACTAGACGAGATTTACAAGGTGTTTGTAAAAAAATGGGAAGACCTTGGGAGATAGGTAAAGCCTTTGAACGATCTGCGCCAATGGGAAGTATCACCCCGATGAGTGAAGTGGGCAAGATGGAAAAGGGTAGTATTCAATTAAAAGTAAATGATGAAATAAGACAAGATGGTGATTTAGATATGATGATTTGGAAAATACCAGAGCAAATCGCTATTCTCTCAAAATTTTATGATATCTCTGCTGGAGATTTAATTATGACGGGTACACCGGCGGGAGTAGGACCAATTGTTAAAGGTGATAAGCTGGTTGGTACTATTGATAATCTTCAAACACTTGAGGTAACTGTAATTTAGTTTCACAATATTGTGCAAACAAATATTTTATACGATCATTTATTAAAACCACATTTAGATAATCCTGAGCCATTTCTTGTCAATGAGGATGGCTCAGTTTTAAGTTATAAAGATTATATCTTATTAGCTAAAAGATTAGCCTCCTTTATAAAATCTTATGATCTTCAAAAGGGAGATCGAGTTTTAGTTCAATTAGACAAATGTAATTTCGGGCTAGTTGCCTATGCAGCTTCTATTATAAGCGGATTGGTTATTCTTCCACTCAATCCCTCTTATACAATCGATGAAACTCTATACTTTATAGAAGATGCCTCTCCTAAAATCATTTTTTGCTCAAAAAAGCGAAAAAAGGAACTAGACGAATTAGACAAAATAATTGACCCTAAGATATTAGCTATAGATGCAAATAATGAAAATTTTGATTACTTAAATGATTTTCAAGAAATTGAAAAAATTGAAAATTGTTCTGAGAACGATTTAATCGCAATATTATATACCTCGGGTACAACGGGTAAATCGAAAGGTGCGATGCTCTCCCATATAAATCTTATTTCTAATGCCCAATCATTAGTAGAGTTTTGGCAAATAAGCTCTCAAGATATTTTAATTCATATGTTGCCTATCTTTCATACTCATGGATTATTTGTTGCTATCAATACTAGTTTGTTAAAAGGAGTGAAGGTATTATTTTATAAATCTTTTAAACTCGACTCTCTTTTAGATATTTTGCCCGATGCTACTTTACTCATGGGAGTTCCTACATTCTATTCACGACTTAATAATAGCGAGAAACTTTCTAAAGCGTTGACAAAAAAAATGAGGTTATTTATTTCTGGAAGTGCACCCTTATCTGCAAGTGACCATTTGGAGTTTTTTAAAAAAACAGGCCATCATATTTTAGAGAGATACGGTATGACAGAAACAAATATGAATACGTCTAATCCTTATGATGGAGTTAGAAAGCCGGGTAGTATTGGCATACCATTACCTAATATTGAAGTTCGCATTCAAGATCCAGAAAAAAATACAAATCTTTCACAAAATCAAATTGGAATGATACAGGTTAAAGGTAAGAATGTGTTTCAATCATACTGGGGTCAAAAACTAACTTCAAAAGAATTTACCCAAGATGGTTTTTTTGTAACAGGGGATTTAGGTTACTTTGATCAAGAAGGGTATTTCTTTATTGTTGGAAGAGAAAAGGACTTAATTATATCTGGGGGGTTTAATATTTATCCTGTCGAAATAGAAAATATTATTAACAATCACCCTGGGGTGCTGGAGTCAGCTGTTGTGGGTATAAAAGATGAAGATTTAGGTGAAGTTCCTGTAGCTGCAGTGGTTTTGAAAAATAATAATCCTGATGAAGAAAAGGTAGTCGATCAATTAAACTCAATCCTAGAGAGGAGTTTGGCCAAATTTAAAATACCCAAAAAAATTAAGATTTTGGGTGATCTTCCAAAAAATACTATGGGCAAAGTTCAAAAAAACTTTATTCGTGATTGCTGGGACTGAGATGGCCTGAAAAATCAGTCTTTTTGATTGATGAAAAACTATATTTAAATAGAAAAAGTTCTTATTTATTCAGTATAACCCTTGATTTTTTAATCATTTTACTTATATTCCCCCTATCGTGAAAACAACAACTTTAAAAAAATCTGAATTTAAAAAAGAATGGCATGTATTAGATGCTACAGATATTTCTGTTGGCAGACTTGCATCAAGAGTAAGCCTTATATTAAAAGGTAAAAACAAACCTCAATTTTCTCCAAACCTTCCTGTGGGTGATGGTGTGATTATCATTAATACTGATAAAGTAAAATTTACAGGAAACAAAAATACAGATAAAAAATACTATCGTCATACAGGGCACCCTGGTGGTATTAAAGAAATTACCCCTGATAAATTAAAAGAAAATAGTAAGTCAGAAGATATAATTAAAAAAGCGATTAAAGGAATGTTGCCGAATTCTCCTTTATTTAGAGATTTAATGAAAAATAATTTAAAATTATATAAGGATGGTGTGCATCCCCATGAATCTCAAAACCCAAAATCAATCGATTTCAAATCACTAAACAGAAAGAATGCAGTTAATGTCTAATCAAGTCTACAGTACCGGAAGAAGAAAAGAATCAATCGCCAAGGTTTGGGTTTCAAACGGGACTGGTAATATTACGATCAATAAAAAAAACATCGAAGATTACTTTAAAGATAAAGCTCTTAGAATGATCATTAACCAACCTCTTGATATCGCTAAAAAATCTGACTCAGTTGATTTAAAAATCACTGTATTAGGAGGAGGCTTATCAGGACAGGCGGGAGCCATTAAACACGGCTTAAGCAGAGCCTTGACTATAATCGACCCAAACACAAAAGACGTATTAAAGAAGAACGGCTTTTTGACCAGAGACTCAAGAACAGTAGAACGTAAAAAGTATGGTAGACAAAAAGCTAGACGTAGTTTCCAGTTCTCTAAAAGATAATTTTCTTTTAATACTAATTTTTTCTCTATTTATGTTTACTTTCACCGCATGTGAAAAGTCTTTTCAAAATTTTGATCAAAATTTAATTGAGAAAAAAAAAGAATTAGAGGAATTTAATGAAAAGAGTATTATGAGAAAAGAAGAAATTTTAAATTCACAAGATGAAAACAATTAAAATAGCAATTTTTGGCCTGGGTGTAGTTGGATCCCATGTAGTGAAGCTTTTAGAAAAAAGTAATTATCACCTTGATCATGTAAAGTTTGAAATAATTGCTATTAGTGCTTCGAATAAAGCTAAAAAGAGGGCTTTCAATGTAAAAAAATATAAATGGGTTAAAGATTTCAAAGAGTTACAAACACTTCCCGTAAAGCCAGATATTTTGATTGAAACTATTGGAGGCACAGGAAAGTATATTAATGATTTATATAAATATTGCGTTGATCAACAAATTTCTTTGATTACAGCAAACAAAGCCCAATTAGCTGAAAATGGAGATTTGTATTTTAATAAATTTGATAGTCTCAATCTCTATTTAGGCTTTGAGGCAGCGGTATTGGGCGCAGTACCTGTTGTAAGGACTCTGGAGCAAAGCATTCTTCCATCTAAAGTGAAGTCTATTTATGGAATTTTTAACGGAACAACAAATTACATCATCTCACAGATGTATGAAAATAAAATTAGCTTTCAGGAGTCTCTTAATCAGGCAATTAAGAACGGATTTGCTGAGCAAGACTCATCTGCAGATCTATCCGGCAAAGACGCTACACATAAATTAACACTCTTATCCAACTTAGCATTCGGTAAAAAATTTAAATTTAAAAACATAGACTACAAGGGTATCGAAAATATTAAATTAATTGATTTAGAACAAGGCCTAAACCTAGGATACAAATTAAAACTTCTTTCTCTCACAGAAAGGCATAGCAATAAGTACTATAGCTCCGTTTCCCCATGTTTTATTTCTAAAAATAGCATCATTGCAAAAACAGATTTTGAAGAAAATGTCATAACTCTAGAGGGTGATGATTTTCTTAAAACAAGTTTAGTGGGAAAAGGGGCAGGCGGATACCCCACAGCTACTTCAATTTTATCTGATTTGAAAAAATATATTTATCGTTCTTCAAATATAGGTACGTTTCATCATAAATATTCAAAAATAGCTAATGCAACTTATCTCAACCCCGCTGATAGAAAAAGGCCGTATTATGTTAGGTTGTCTGCTGAAAATAAAATTGGTGTTCTAAAATCAATTGCCGAGATGTTTTCTAAGAATTCAATTTCGATAAAGTCAATTATTCAACTTAATACAACTAATGAAAAGGTTGTTCCAATTATTATTGTTTCTGAACCCGCAAGTGTTAACAACATCAATAAAGTAGTAAAAAAATTAAACCAATCGAAATTCATCCAAAAACAAATATCTGTTATCAGGATAGAAGAAAACATTGGATAGAAATCTAGCCATAGAATTAATTCGAGTTTCTGAGTATGCAGCTTTAGCTGCATCAAGACACATTGGTCGAGGTGATGAAAAGGCAGCTGACCAGGCAGCAGTGGATGCCATGAGAAACTGTTTAAATTCTCTAACCATTTCAGGAACAGTTGTTATTGGTGAAGGGGAGCGAGATGAGGCCCCAATGTTATATATTGGTGAAAAAGTTGGCCAAGGAGGACCTAAGGTTGATATCGCTTTAGATCCCCTAGAAGGAACAGGGATTACAGCAAAAGGTGGTGAAAACGCAATGGCTGTAATAGCTTTAGCTCAAGAAGGTGGCTTTCTACATGCACCAGATGTGTATATGCAAAAAATTTCTGCGAATGTTCCCCAGGGGGTTATTTCTTTAAACCAAGATCTCAAATCTAATATTAAAGAGCTAGCTATCTATAAAAAAGTAAATATTGAAGATTTAATGATTTGTATCTTAGATCGAGAAAGACATCAGCAAGATGTGGATCTCATTCGATCAACAGGTGCGAGAATTAAAATGATTGGCGATGGTGACGTAAGTGCAGTGATATCCTCTGTTCTCAATGCAGATAGTATTGACATGTATTATGGAATTGGCGGAGCTCCAGAGGGAGTTTTGGCTGCAGGTGCATTACAATGTATTGGCGGTTTCTTACAAGGCCAATTAAAATTTAATAAGGAAGATGAAATTAATAGAGCAAAAAAAATAGGTATCACAGATTTAGATAAAATTTATGAGTTAAACGATTTAGCACATGGAGATATTATGTTTTCTGCAACTGGAGTAACAGATGGAACAATGCTTCGAGGTATTAAAATTAATAAAAATAGAGCAGTGACACATTCTATTGTGATGAGATCAAAAACAGGTACGGTTCGACATATTACAGGCGAACATAATTTCGATATAAAAAATTTTGAATACTAATCAAAGTTATTTAGGTGCTAATTGGATTTCAATTAATACTAACAACAACGATGATGAAATATTCGATTTAGCTCAAAAGAATAATATATCGCTTAATTTAGCTCGACTTTTATCGAATAGACAAATAAAAAAAATATCAAATTTTATTAATTCTAAATTAAAAGAGAATATATCACTTGCTGATATATCTAAATTATCTCAAATTAATGATGTTATTGGTTTTTTTGAAAATGTTAAAAAAGACAAAAAAGTTTCAATTTTTTCTGACTATGACGTAGATGGCGCATGCGCTGCAGCTATATGTAAAAGATTTTTAAATCAATATGATATTGAGGTTAAAGTTTATATTCCTAATCGATTAAATGAGGGGTATGGCCTTAACCAAAATGCCTGTCAGACATTACTAGATCATAGCACTAATATTATAGTATTAGATTGTGGTAGTAATAACTACGCGGAACAAGAGTTCATAGCTAAAAACAAAGGCAACCTTCTCATCATAGATCATCATGAGTGTGAGAGTTTTTATCAGGATATTATTCTGATTAACCCAAAAACACCTGCTGATAAGTCATCTTTGAACGACCTGTGTGCCACCGCTCTAACTTTTTTAGTTTTATTTTACGTTGTTCAAAAAGAAGTTTTCGAAAAAAAGGATATTCTGCAATACTTAGACCTTGTTGCCATGGCAACGATTTGTGATTTAGTACCCCTTACTAGTTTAAATAGAACTTTTGTCAAACAAGGATTAAAGCTAATTAATTCTGATAACCTTAATAAGGGCATTCAAACATTAATTAACCAATCCAAAATTAAACAAAAAATTACTGAATATCATTTGGGTTATATTTTAGGACCTCGCATTAATGCAGGGGGAAGAATGGGAGAGTCTTTGTTGGGCTTTCAATTACTTTCCTCAGAAAATATTCATCAGGCATTGCAGTATGCTCAAATTATCGAGTCACATAATCAAAATAGACAAAAATTACAAACTAGTATTGTTCAATCAATTGATATTAGCGAGTCTGATAATACTAATATTAATTTCTTTTATAATGCTAGCTGGCACATAGGCATTGTCGGTATTATTGCTGGACGTTTAATGAGAATAAATCAAAAACCAACCTTTGTGATGACTTATAATAATGATGTCATAGTTGGCTCGGGAAGGTCAATGGGGGAGAAAAATATTGGTCTATTGATGATGAATGCCGTTGAGAAAGGAATTCTCATTAAAGGTGGAGGTCATCATAAAGCATGTGGCTTTACACTTAGACAAGAAAATTTAAATCAGTTTAGAGAGTATCTTCTTTCTGAGACCGATAGTTTGATAATAGAAAATAATAAACAATACGAGTCAGTTTTAGATATCAATGTCATTAATGATAAATTACTTGATGATTTAGACGTTCTCAGTCCCTATGGACAACTTAATCCAGAGCCGATTTTTAAATTAGAAAAAGTTAAGATTAATATTTTACAAATATTCAAAGATAAACATGCCAAATTAAAATTTTCCGATGATTTAGATTTTTCCTGTGAAGGTATGTTTTTTGATATTAACGCTCAAGACTTAAAAGGCTATTTGTCCACCAAAGATGAGTTTGACTGCTATTTCAAAGTAAAAAAAGATACTTATAGCAGTAAAACTATAATCCACCTTGAAGATATTCATTGATTGATTTTTTAGAGAATATAGCTATTTTGTTCCTCTAATTAGACCGATGTCTCCTTCGTCTAGCGGTTAGGACATCACCCTTTCACGGTGAAGACACGGGTTCGATTCCCGTAGGAGATGCCAAAAATAATAGGCAAAGATATTTATTTCACATTGTGAAACTTAGTTTAAACATTTAAATTTAATAAACTAATTTAAAATATCACTAAAATAGAAAGGATCTTAAATCATTATGCCAGGTAAAATTTCTCTCTTTGTCCCCGGACCTACAAACATGCCCGATCGAGTTAGACAGGCAATGGATATTTCTAACGAGGACCACAGAGCCCCAGGCTTGGATAAATTTTGGCATCCTTTAATTGGCGATCTAAGAAAAGTTTTTGAAACAAAAAATGGCCAACCTTTTATTTTCCCTGGAACGGGAACCAGTGGTTGGGAGGCAGCATTAACAAATTTATTAAATAAGGGCGATAAAGTTTTATCAGCACGTTTTGGTCAATTCTCCCATTTATGGATTGAGATGTGTAAGAAGCTTCATATTGATGTGGAGGTTGTAGACGCAGAGTGGGGCGCCGGAACTCCCAATGATGAATTTGAAAAAATTTTATCAGCGGATAAAGACCATCAAATTAAAGCTGTCTTAGTTACTCATAATGAAACATCTACTGGTGTCACCAATGATGTCAAATCAACAAGAGATATACTAAATAAACTAAATCACCCAGCTCTCCTCTTTGTTGACGGGGTAAGTTCAATTGGGTCTATCAAGTTTGAAATGGATAATTGGGGTGTGGACGTAGCAGTTTCAGGTTCTCAAAAAGGTTTTATGTTACCCGCTGGTTTAGCGATCAGCTGTGTTAGTCAAAAGGCCTTGGAAATTGCAAAATCTTCAAATCTTCCGAGAGCATACTATGACTATTTAGACATGCTAAAAATGAACGATACTGGTTATTGGCCATATACTAATCCGATGCCACTTCTTCGTGGATTAAGAGAAGCATTGAATATGATGTTAGAAGAGGGTTTGGATAATGTTTATGCAAGACACAAATTTTTAGCTGAAGCAGTCCAGAAGGCTGCAGGCGCATGGGGACTAAACCTTTGTGCAAAAGATCCATCTTTATACTCTAATACAGTGACAGCCATCATGGTGCCAGAAGGCATAGACTCAACAAATATTGTTAAAACTGCTTACAGTAAATACAACACCTCTTTTGGCGGGGGGCTTAACAAAGTTGCAGGTAAACTCTTTAGAATAGGACACCTTGGTGATTTAAACTCTACAATGATTTTAGGTGCCATTTCTACAGCTGAGTTGGCTATGTATGATGTCGGAATTAAATTTGAATTGGGAAGTGGCGTTGCGGCTGCTATAAAACATCTTAAGGTATAAACATGAAAATTTGTATTTATGGAGCAGGGGCGATAGGTGGTTATCTTGGAGCTAAGCTTGCTGAAATAGGTGCAGATGTTACTTTAATTGCTAGAGGACCACACTATGAAGCGATTAAAAGTGATGGTCTTCGATTAAGAAAAGATGGTAAAGAGTTAGTAGTTTACCCTAAGTGTGTAGACACAGCTGAAAAAGCCGGCAAACAAGATTTTATTTTTGTAACCTTAAAAGCTCACTCTGTTCCGGGGTGTTTAGATGCATTCGAAGTTTTGATGAAAGATGACACATCTTTTGTATGGGGTGTCAACGGTATCCCTTGGTGGTATTTTTATAATCACGAAAATCCAGAATTTAAAAACAAGCGCGTTAATTCCGTTGACCCAGATAATAGCCAATGGGATAGAATCGGCCCTGAAAAAATTATTGGTTGTATCGTTAACCCAGCTTCTGAAGTGATCAAGCCGGGAGTAATTCAACATCTTGAAGGTGATAAATTTCAGCTAGGGGAAATCAATGGAGAAGAAACTGATAGAACTAAAAATTTATCAGAGATTTTAGAAAAAGCAGGCTTTCAAGCGCCCATTCGTCCTAACATAAAAGGAGATATTTGGTTAAAACTTTTTGGAAATTTATCCTTCAATCCTATTAGTGCATTAACCACATCCACTCTCGTTAAGATTTGCAGCGATACTGAAGTCAGAAACGTTGTAAGAAATATGATGAACGAAGCTCACGCAATCGCTCAAAGTTTAGGAATTGATAAACCTTTTGATGTAGAAAGAAGAATTGATGCCGCTAAAGCAGTGGGGGAACACAAAACATCTATGTTGCAAGATTTAGAAAGAGATCGTCCGATGGAAATTGATGCGTTAGTCGCTTCAGTGCAGGAACTTGGAAAAATTTCTAAAGTCCCTACACCGACCATTGACACCGTGCTTGCTCTTACTAAACTTCGTGCAAGAGAAGCACAGCTTTATTAATTTTAGTTTAAGGCCTTTTTAATAGTTTCGCCTAATTTTGCTGGTGACTTGGAGATATGAACGCCTGCATCTTCTAAAGCATTAAACTTAGACTCCGCAGTACCCTTTCCTCCAGAAATAATAGCTCCAGCATGACCCATTCTTTTACCTGCAGGTGCGCTTGCTCCAGCAATAAAAGAGGCAACCGGTTTTTTGATAGAAGAATTCTTGATAAACTCAGCTGCTTCTTCTTCCGCTGTACCGCCGATTTCTCCAATCATAATAATACCTTCTGTTTCAGGATCTTTTAAAAACAAGTCTAGACAGTCGATAAAATTAGTACCATTGATAGGATCGCCGCCAATACCAATACAAGTCGTTTGACCTAACCCCACTGCTGAAGTTTGGGCAACCGCTTCATAGGTCAATGTACCGGAACGACTAACAACGCCAATTTTACCTTTTTGATGAATATGACCTGGCATAATACCAATTTTACATTCACCTGGAGTGATAATACCAGGGCAGTTCGGTCCAATGAGTCGAGATTTAGATCCTACTAACTTCTTCTTTACTTGAAGCATGTCTAAAACTGGCACACCTTCGGTAATACAAACGATCAGTTCCATTTCAGCTTCGATAGCCTCTAAAATAGCTCCTGCTGCAAATGGAGGGGGAACGTAGATCACGGTTGCATTTGCCTGTGTATTTTCTTTAGCATCTTTTACAGTGTTAAAGACAGGCAAACCTAAATGCTCTTGGCCGCCTTTTTTAGGAGTAACGCCGCCAACCATTTGTGTTCCATATTTAATAGCTTGTTCAGAGTGAAATGTACCTTGTGCACCAGTGAAACCCTGACAAATTACTTTAGTTTCTTTATTAATTAATACTGACATGAGTTTCTCCTTATTTTAAAGCTCCAACAGCTTTTTGAGCTGCGTCTTCTAAATTATCTGCAGAGATAATAGCAAGACCAGATTTATTTAAGATTTCCTTACCCAGCTCCACATTAGTTCCTTCTAATCGAACAATTAACGGTACTTGAATAGAAAGTTCTTTCGCTGCAGCTACAACACCTTCAGCGATGATATCACACTTCATAATACCGCCAAAAATGTTAACTAAAATTGCCTTCACGTTGGGATCTTGAAGAATAATGGAGAATGCTTTCGCCACTCTTTCTTTAGTGGCTCCGCCACCTACATCTAAAAAGTTTGCAGGACTTCCACCGTGCAACTTAATGATGTCCATGGTTCCCATTGCAAGACCAGCACCATTGACCATACAGCCAATACTGCCGTCTAATTTCACATAATTCAGTTCATGCTTAGATGCTTCAATTTCAGCTGGATCTTCTTCAGTTTCATCTCTCATTTCAGCAATCTCTTTGTGCTTGTAAAGAGCGTTATCATCAATGGAGATTTTTGCATCGAGCGCTAAGAAGTTTCCCTCACCTGTTAAAACAAAAGGATTAACTTCTACTAATGATGCATCAGCAGATAAAAAGCTTGTGTAAATTTTTTGGATTTGATCTGCAAAATCACCGGCTTGATCACTAGGGATTTTTAGACCTTCCACCAATTTTGATAAACTAGCTTGATCGATAACAGGATCACCGGAAACATTCACGGTAATAATTTTTTCAGGTTCTCTTTCTGCAACTTCTTCAATTTCCATTCCACCTTCTGTTGAGGCGATGATAGAAATAGAAGATGTGGCACGGTCAACTAGCATACTTAAGTAGTATTCTTTTTTAATATCACAGCCTTCTTCGATATACAGACGGTTGACAACTTTACCAACAGGACCCGTTTGCTTAGTCACTAGTGTTTTACCTAGCATTTTGCGAGCATTGTCTTTTGCTTCGTCTTTAGAGAAACAAACGCGAACGCCGCCTTTATCATCTCCACTGTCTTTGAATTTTCCAGCACCTCTGCCGCCAGCGTGAATTTGAGATTTTACAACCATCACGGGAGTTGTGATAGAATCAACGGCACTATCTATTTCATTGTCGTTTAAGACTGGTGATCCAGCCAAAACTCTTACATCATTTTTTTTCAGCAAAGTTTTTGCTTGATATTCATGTAAGTTCATTGTTGTCCTCCTTTGACTTCCAATAAAATTTTTCCAATATGTTCTGATTTCTCCATCAACGCGTG
>JAYPCO010000031.1:0-12351 GCA_038124765.1 Alphaproteobacteria bacterium
CAATTCTTTCTTCAAACATTTTTGTAATTTCTTTTAAAACCACGATCCTAAAATGATCGGAGAGCTGCTTAATAGATTCAATGTCCTTTGCTAGCTGTTGTTTAGTAGAATAAATAACTAAATTATTACTTAATTGATTTTCAATTAATTTAATTTTTTGTTCTATTTTTTTTGGCAGGAATCCCACAAATAAATATTTTTTATGATTTAAAAAACCACTTAATTGAATTGCTGGAATGAGTGCTGATGCACCAGGGATAGGGTTAATTTTAATGGAATGGTTAATTAAATAATTAATTAATTGTGATCCTGGGTCGGAAATTAATGGCGAACCAGAGTCAGAGATTAAAGAGAGAACGCGACCAGATTTTAATAAATCTAAAATGTAGTCTTTCTTCTTTTCAAAATCATGATCCGTATATTTTTCCAGTTTTGTGGAAATATTATATTTTTTAAGAAGCTTTTTGCTATTAAGCGTGTTCTCACAAAGTATTAAGTTTGAATTTTTTAAAATATCAATTGCTCTAAATGTGATATCATCTAAATTTCCTATGGGCGTTGAAACTAAATATAAACCTGCAGAGATCATGACTATTATCAAAAATATAATTTTCTCGATAATATTGATATCTCTTTTTAATTGTGCTCCCACAAACATTCCAACTATTAAAAAGGAACCCCAACAAACTAAGGTTCAAGATAAAACTGAAACAGTTACTAAACGAGAAAAGCCAAAAGATAAAAAAATTAGCTTTGAATCTATTGATAATGTCTTAATTTTTTTATCGGATGATCAAATTTTAAGATCACTATTTTATGATGTTTTTGTAAGTGAAATAAAAAACTATAACCATATTACACAAGCAAATTTTATTTATAGTTTTGATGAAATAAAAGAGCCTATTAATAACACATTAATAATTGGCCCTATCAATTCAGAAGATTTAAATCAATTAGCTGATCGCCTAGGAGAAAATACTTTTATACTTTCTTTATCTAATGATTATTCGCAATTAGATTACTTTGCCTCTAATGAGATAATTTTTATTCCCAATAGCCCATATCTTCATGTTTTAAAGCTAGGCCCCTATATAGAAAACTTAAGATCGGTAGGCGTGCTATATAAACAAAATGATTATGGATTAAAAGTTAGTCAATATTTTAAACAAACATATCCTTTGATTTTTACAAAGTTTATGTCTTACGGCGATAGTGCCACAAATATAGAATTATCAGTGGAAATGATGGGTAATTTGGAAAACTTTGAAAAAATTATTATTATTGATGATACTTTTTCTTTTAAAGATTTAATTGGTTATCTTGCTACAGATAAAAAAACCTACCCCCTGGAAAATATTTATTTAATAGATAATTTTTTAGAGCAAAGAAATAATGCAGAAAATTATTACCAGCCTATTAATCGAACCAATATTTTGGAAATTGATTTAACTCAAATGGATGAGCCGCATCGAGAGTATTTATTTAAATCTTCAGTAGAACTATCTTTATCAATTGCAGACCAAATTTTAAAAAATAATTTTGTACCAGATTATGTTACCAGTCGTGATATGGGAAACTTAATTATAGAAAATCAAATGATATTATACCCTATAGTTTTTGATTAGATAATTTTTTAAAAGCATCATAGCGGTGCGAACACAGCATTTTTTCTTCACTGCTCATTTCAGCAAAAGTTTTAGTATTATTTTCAGGAATAAAATAGGGGTCATATCCAAAGCCATTTTTGCCTTTTGGGCTTGGCAAAATTGTTCCTTTGACTTGACCTAAAACAGTTACCGGAGGCCCTTCTCCTACTAGGGATAAAGAGCAATAGAATATTGCTTCAATGATGTCTTTATTTAGCTGAGTATAGATGTAATCAATTACCTTTTGCTCTCCGCCCATCTCTTTACCAGCACGTGCAGTTTTAATGCCAGGAAAGTTATTAAAATTATTGACAATAAAGCCGCTGTCGTCACTTAATGTTTTTAAATTTAAATTTTGAAAATAAAATATTGATTTAATTTTTGAGTTCTCATCAAAATCATTTCCATTTTCATCGGGCTCGATCGATAGGTTAAAATCTTTTAAATTTAAAATTGTATAATTTTTAAATAGCTGAAAATGATTTATGTAGTAATGAAACTCTTTTAGTTTACCTTGATTGCCGGTCCCTAAAAGGATTTTATTTTGCAATTGCTTCTTTTTGTGCTGCGAAAATGGAAGGCATAGATCCTTCTACTAAGGAAATAAAATCTAAAATAGTCTCTTTGCTAAACTTGGCTTCTTCGCCAGTTGATTGAAATTCTATAAACTGACCATCTCCCGCCATCACTACATTACAATCAACTTCCGCTCCTGAGTCTTCAATGTAATCCAGATCAATACAGGGGGTTCCCTTGACCACACCCACGGATATTGCAGCTACTTGATTCACTATAATTGCTTTATGGAGATTAAATTTTTCTTGATAGTTTTTAATAGATCTTGCTAGGCTCACATACCCACCAATAATCGATGCTGTTCTTGT
The DNA here is from genome assembly GCA_038124765.1 of Alphaproteobacteria bacterium. Taxonomy (GTDB): domain Bacteria; phylum Pseudomonadota; class Alphaproteobacteria; order HIMB59; family HIMB59; genus HIMB59. Next base: position 2,531 of record JAYPCO010000031.1, read on the forward strand.
TCCACCATCAGCACTAATTACATCACAGTCAATTTTAATTGTTCTCTCCCCTAAGATATCTAAATTAACTGCACATCGTAAACTTCTTCCAATCAATCTTTGAATTTCTTGCGTTCTCCCTGACTGTTTTCCTTTGGCTGCCTCTCGGTCCATTCTCTCTGAGGTTGAAGAGGGAAGCATACCGTATTCTGCAGTTAACCAACCTTTACCAGAGTTTCTTAAAAAACCGGGCACTCTGTCTTCCATAATGGCAGAGCAAATTACATGGGTATTGCCCAATTTCACCATACAAGAAGATGGGTTATTAGGTTGGATATGAGTAATAATCTCTAATGATCTTATTTGATTAAGCTCTCGCTGACTTCTTGAATATCCGGACATATTTTATACTTTAGTAAAGTACAAAATTAATAAGCGATTATGAACAAAAAAATAATGGACATTGGAGATCGTGCAAAGTCGATTTTCAAATTATTAGTAGAAAACTATCTTGTGACAGGAGAGCCGTTAGGTTCTAAGTCTATAAGCTCTAAAATTAATAATCAGCTATCACCCGCAACAATTAGAAATGTTTTAAATGAAATTAACTTTCATGGGTTAATTCAGCGAGATCATTTTTCAGCTGGAAGCATCCCCTCTGATTTTGGTTTGCAGTTTTATACACAGGCCTTGTTAGAGCCAGGCGCGATAAGCAGCAAAGAAAAAGAAATAATTGATAAGACCTCTAAAAACTCACAGGATTTGAAAGACTATGAGGGCATTACGCATATATTAAATGGCCTCTCCAAACAAACCAGTCTTGTTATTAATAATGAAAAAATTCTCAAAATAAAAAAAATCCAATTTCATAAAATTGATAATTCTAGAGTGATTTTTATCATTGAACATGAGGACGGCACTACCTCTAACCGCCTTATTGAAACTGAAAGTAATATTGAAACAAGAGACCTTAATACGATTAGTTTATTTTTAGACAGATTTACCACTTCTAGAACGCCCTCTGAGATTGATAAAAGCATTGGCGAATTTATTAAATCGACGGATCAAGAAATTTCTCAAACTACTAAATTGTTATTAGAGAAAGGTGTAAAAATTGAAAAATCAGAAAAATCAGAAAAATTTTTTGTCAGAGGACTGCCTGATTTAATCAAAAATGATTTAGGAGCGGACTTGGATAGCTTGAATGAATTACTAAGCGATATAGAAACAGGAAAAATGGCGTCAAAAATGATCAAGGCCTTGAAAAAGTCGAAGGGAGTACAAATATTTATTGGCAGTAATACAAATTTATTTAAAAATGCAAACCTATCGATGATATTTTCTAACTATAAAACTGAAAGTGGATTAACCGGAGCCATCGGTGTTATAGGGCCTAAGCGCATTGATTACCAACGCATTGTACCGATAGTGAGCTATATATCAGAAATAATATCAAAAAAATAATAAGGAAGGCAATATGAGCGAAGAACAAAAAAATAATTCAACTGAAGAGATTAAAGAACAAGAAGAAAATATTGAGACTAATGAAAATCAAGAAGAAGCATCTTCCTCAGAAGAAAACGAACAACAACAAACTGAAGATACGCCCGAAGAAATTATTAAAAAATTAAATGATGAAATCGATAGTTTAAAAGACCAACGATTAAGAGCAGTAGCAGAACTAGAAAATTTTAGACGAAGAGCTGAGAAAGACCAGTCGGATGCTCTTAAATATGGCATGGCTAATTTTGCAAAAGAAATTATCAATATCAAAGATAACATTGAAAGAGCTTTGTCTAGTATATCAGAAGATGCTCGTAAAAATGAAAGCATTAAACCAGTCGTAGAAGGTTTAGATTTAATTGCCCAATCCACAGCAACTACTTTTGAAAAAATTGGAATTAAAAAAATTGATAGTTTAAATCAAAAGTACGATCATAACTTTCATCAAGCAATGATGGAAATTGAAAAAGATGATTGTGAGCCAGGGACGATTGTTCAAGAGTTAATTCCGGGGTATACGCTTCATGAAAGACTTTTAAGACCTGCTATGGTTGGGGTATCGAAGAAGCCCGCCACACAAGATAAAGAAGAAACAAACTCGGACAATCAAGAGTCTTAAAAACTACTAAAATCAATAAATTTAACCAGAGGGGTTGAATAAATATAAGACAAACCCATATAACTAATAGTTTATTAAGATTTAAAATTTAAGGACAAGTAAAAAATGGCAAAAGTAATTGGTATAGATTTAGGAACCACCAACTCATGTGTGGCTATCATGGATGGTAAAAATCCAAAAGTAATTGAAAATTCTGAAGGCGCAAGAACCACTCCCTCTGTAGTGGCATTCACTGAAAGCGAAAAATTAATTGGTCAGCCTGCAAAAAGACAAGCGGTGACAAATCCAGAAAATACACTGTACGCAGTAAAAAGATTTATCGGACGTAGTTTTGATGATGCAACTGTTCAAAAAGATGTTTCGCTCTCACCCTTCAAAATTATTAAAGGGAATAATGGTGATGCGTGGGTAGAAGCTAGAGGAGAAAAATATAGTCCAAGTCAAATTTCTGCTTTTATTTTACAAAAAATGAAAGAGACAGCAGAGGCTTATACTGGCGAAACAATTACTCAAGCAGTGATCACTGTTCCTGCTTACTTCAATGATGCACAAAGACAAGCAACAAAAGATGCGGGTAAAATTGCAGGTCTTGAAGTTTTAAGAATTATTAACGAACCCACTGCTGCATCATTAGCATACGGCCTAGATAAAAAACAATCAGGCACTGTAGTGGTTTATGACTTAGGTGGCGGAACATTTGACGTCTCCATCTTAGAAGTAGGCGATGGTGTTTTTGAAGTTAAATCCACTAACGGCGACACGCACTTAGGCGGCGAAGATTTTGATTTAAGAATAATTGATTTCCTTGCAGATGAATTTAAAAAAGATCAAGGCATTGATTTAAAAAAAGATAAACTTGCACTGCAACGTTTAAAAGAAGCGGCAGAAAAAGCGAAGATCGAATTATCCAGCTCTACTCAAACAGATGTTAACCTTCCTTTTATTACAGCTGATCAATCTGGTCCTAAACACTTAAATGTCAAATTAACAAGAGCTAAACTGGAAGAGCTCGTTGATGATTTACTACAAAAAACAATTGAGCCTTGTAAAAAAGCTTTAAAAGATGCTGGTCTATCAGCTTCAGAGATCAATGAAGTAATTCTAGTGGGCGGCATGACAAGAATGCCTAAAGTGACTGAAATTGTTAAAAACTTCTTTGGTAAAGACCCAAGTAAAGGTGTTAACCCTGATGAAGTGGTGGCCATGGGAGCTGCAATCCAGGCAGGCGTGTTACAAGGCGATGTAAAAGATGTACTTTTACTTGATGTTACACCGTTATCCTTAGGTATTGAAACCTTAGGCGGCGTATTTACTAAGTTAATTGAAAGAAATACAACCGTTCCCACTAAGAAAAGCCAGGTCTTCTCCACGGCAGAAGACAATCAAAATGCAGTGACCATTCGAGTTTTCCAAGGGGAAAGAGAAATGGCGGCGGATAATAAACTACTTGGTCAGTTTGATTTAGTGGGCATCCCACCTGCACCAAGAGGCACACCGCAAATCGAAGTAACATTTGATATTGATGCGAATGGTATCGTGAACGTATCAGCCAAAGATAAATCTACCGGTAAAGAGCAACAAATTAAAATTCAAGCTTCAGGTGGTTTATCAGATGAAGAAATTGAAAAAATGGTTAAAGACGCAGAAGCCAACGCGGAAGAAGATAAGAAAAAGCGTGAAGGTGTCGATGCGAAAAACCAAGCTGATAGTCTTGTTTTCCAAGTAGAGAAGAACTTAAAAGAACATGGCGATAAAATTAGCGCGGACGATAAATCTAAAATTGAAAGTGATTTAAAAGATTTAAAAGAAGCCTTAGAGAAGGGTGATGTGGATACTATTAAACAAAAAACCCAAGATCTCACTCAGTCCTCTATGAAGATGGGTGAAGCAATGTACAAGGATCAGCAAGCGCAAGGCGCAGCGGGCGGTACAGAGCAACCTCAGGCAGATAGTGGCGCACAATCAAAAGAAGATGATGTGATTGATGCAGACTATGAAGAAGTAGACGACGATAAAAAAGCAAGCGGACAGTAAACTTAGTTCGTACTGAATTATAATGGCGAATGATTTCTATGACACACTTGGCGTTTCTAAAGGCGCCAGTGAGTCAGAGATTAAAAGTGCTTACCGCAAATTAGCGATGCAGTATCACCCTGATCGAAATCAGGGCGATGCCAGCGCGGAACAAAAATTTAAAGAAGTATCCCAAGCGTACGAAATTTTAAAAGATCCCAAAAAAAGACAAACCTACGATCAGTTTGGCCATGCAGCATTCGAACAAGGAGGCGGCGGCCCAGGCGGGTTTGGCCAACAAGGCTTTGGCGGTTTCTCAGATATTTTTGAAGATATTTTTGGTGCCTTTGGCGATGGCGGCCCTAGAGAAAGTCGCGGCGATGACCTTCGATACGATGTTGCTATTGATTTAGAGGAGGCCTTTAAGGGGAAAACGCTCAGCGTTGATATACCTAAAATGGTTAACTGCCCCGAGCAACACAGCTATAAAAGCTGCTCGACTTGTGATGGCTACGGAAAAGTTCGAACCCAAAGTGGGTTTTTTTCTATGGAAAGAACATGTGGTAGATGTGGCGGTACAGGCCAAGAAATGAAAGGCCGCTGTAATAAGTGTGGTAACACCGGACGTATTAAGCAAAGTAAAAATCTAAAAATTAAAATTCCCGCAGGCGTGGAGACAGGTAATCGTATTCGTATGAGCGGCGAAGGAGAGGCCGGTGAAAGAGGGGGATCGTACGGCGATCTTTATGTATTTATCAATGTCCATAACCACAAATTATTCCAACGTGAAAAAGATAATATTATTTGCGATGTAGCCATTCCTTTTACGACTGCCGCATTAGGGGGAAGTATTGAAGTACCAACAATTGAAAAAAAGATGGTCAGTGTCACTATTCCCAAAGGTATGCAGTCTGGTCACAAACTTCGCATCAAAGGAAAAGGGATGAGCATACTTCGAACTGATCGAAGAGGGGATATGATCGTTCGTGTGCATGCTGAAACACCTGTTAACTTATCTGCAGAACAAGAAAAACTACTGAGTAAATTTAATGAAACTTTAACAAAGAAAAATTCAACCATGACAGAAGGATTTTTTGATAAAGTGAAAAAAATGTTTAACTAATGAATTATCACTACGATATTTTCCAGTGTGCTCTGGGAAAATTTTTTATTTTAGATAGCCAAAAAGGATTACATTTTTTCTTACAAAATTCAGATCACCGTGTCCAAAAACTAAAAAATAAATTTCTTCCTCAAAAAGGCTTATACAACAAATCAATTATCAAAGAAGTAGAATTATATTTAAAAAAAAAATCTCATTTAAAAAAAATTAAAATTTCAATTTTAGAAGGCACTTATTTACAAAAAGAAGTATGGAAGCAATTAACTAAGATTACTTATGGAAAAACAATTTCTTATTCTGATCTAGCTTCGAAAACTAGCAACCCAACAGCAGTAAGAGCAGTAGCATCAGCAGTGGGGAAAAATCCCATTGGAATTGTGGTGCCGTGCCATCGTGTTATAAGCAAAGACGGATCGTTAGGTGGCTACGCGTGGGGATTGAAGATGAAAGCTAAACTACTAGATATAGAGGTTGGTGGAATGGCTGACTCGACATATAGAGGAGGAAAGTGAGATACCGAATCAGCCCCCGCATGAATGCTAATTAAACACTAATACTTATTTTATTTTAGTCAAAGCAGCGGTATGGTCGTTCTTTTGCTAAATGTCACTAAAGTCCTTATTTTCCTATAGTTTTCAATCATTTTACTTAGCAGGTAGTTTTTTATTATTATTTGTATTACTCCCAAGTTTTTATAATTTAAGTCTCGAATTTGTACTTAGCTCGCTTGGAGCAATTATTTTAATTTCCAGAATTTTCGATATCGGAACCGACATACTCATTGGCTACATTACAGAAAAAAGATTAATTCAAGGCAAAACAAAAAAAAACCAAATCCTCTTTGGAATAATTATTTTTATTATTTCACTGCATGGTTTATATATTCTTCAACCTACTAATAAAATTTTATTCTTCCTTTACTATAATTTAGCTTTGGTGAGTTATTCGATAATCATCATTCCCTATGACTCGATTATCATAGATTTAAAAAATAAACTCAACGCAAGATTTCGAATAACTACGATCAAAGAAATTTTTACAGTAGTGGGCGTATTAGTGGCATTGATTATGCCTACAGCTATCTCTGAACTCTTCTCAGTAAATTTATTAAATTCAACCGTTGTTTATTATACCGGTATTTTATTAATTTCTTTTTCAATTATTGGATATTTTTTATTTTTTTTATTTTATGAAGAAGAAAAAAATTATTCTTCTACGCTTCTTTCTATTAATGAAATTATTAATAAAATAAAATTAAATAAAAGAATTATCCCTTTAGCTTTTATTACATTCTTCAATTTATTAGCTAATAATTTTACAGCTAATCTCTTTATAATATTTGTGACTGATTTTTTAAATATACCCGAGTACGCGGGCTATCTATTAATATTATATTTTTTAATTACCTTAATTTTTACTCCCTTATGGTTTTATTTTGGAAAATCCTATTCCAATATTTATCTTTTACAGGTTGGCACAATGATAACATTAGTTGGTTTTGCCATGGTGGGTGTAATAGAACCTAGCTCTTGGAAGTTGTATTTAATAGTAGTTTTAATTACAGGAATTGGTGTGGGTGTTGACTTAATCATTCCGCAAATTGAATTGGCTGATATTTTAGATGATAATAGTGACAATCGATTATCTCAGACCTTTACAGCCCTTTTTTCTATTATTAGAAAAGCGGCTATTGGCATAGCGGCTGGTATAGCTTTAACTGGCTATGGCTTATTACAAAATCATGAAATATCAATGTTTTTCAATATAGCACCTATTAAAATATTTTATTTTTTCATTCCATTTTGCCTAAAATTCTTAGTTCTATTTATGGTTATTCGATATAGAAATAGGTTTCATGTCTCTCCTAGAAGGTAAAAAACATTACATTTATATTTTAGGTACTTTTTCTTATTTTCTTTTTACGATTGCCGATACGCTCATTAAAATTTTAGGTAGTACCTATAAAGAAACAGTTATTTTTTGTGTTGCCAGTTTTTCAGCAATTATTCCAATAATCTTTTATTTAATTTTTAGAAGAAGCCTTACCGAAATTAAAACCAAAAATTATAAGTTACATCTCATTCGCGGAATATTAATGACGATGACTTATTATTTTATTGTTAAGGGAATAATTTTATTACCGCTTTCTATTGCCTATCCCATTCTACTTTCGGCACCTGTTTTATTGTCGGTGATGGGTATCGTCATTCTAAAAGAAGCAGTCTATTTATCTAAAATACTTTCATTAGTAATAGCAATGATTGCTGTATTTTTAGTTTCTGGTTTTAGTTTGAGCGAGGGTTTTGATCCATTAGGCGTGCTTTTTATTATTATCGGTGTTTGCAGTTTGGCTTGTCTAGACTTTTCTGTTCGAATTTATGGCAAGACAGAAAGATCAGTTGCCTTAACTTTTTATAGCATGATTTTTGCAGGAGCCGTTTTCTTTGTTATGTCTATTAATCATTTTAATAATATTAAACTGCAGGATTTTTTAATCATGGTCAGCTCAGGTTTATTAGATGGTGTTGCCATGATGATCTTGGTTTATTCACTTCGAAGAATAGAAGCATCCTTTTTTAGTATCACTCACTATTCTCAAATTATCTTTGGTATAGTTATTAGTATTACAATTTTTAATCACTACCCCTCTTATGTAGAAATATTCGGCGCTATCTTAATAATAATTTCGGGTTATTTGGTTTATTCGAAACTAAAAAAATTAAATTGATTCCTTTTTAAAAGGGTACAGTGCACAACCAGATATTTTCCATTCGCTACCTTCTTTAATCAATGAATAGGTTGCTAAAAAGGAGGTATTTTCTTGAGATATAATCTGAAGATTATGGTAAATGGAACCCTCGAAGTATTTAGCGTCTATAAAATAATATTGTTTAGGGTTGAATACCGGCCCATAGTAGTTCTTGACCATTGTCATAAATTCTTGTGAATTTTTGAATTTTAATCTGATGATGGGCGCTGCAAAAGAGTAGGCTAGCTCTGCGTCTCCGTCTAAAAACGCCCTTAACTGACCATCAATTATAGCCTGTGTTTGCAAATACTCCTGTTGATAACTATCTTCAGCAAAAAGTAAACTGTGTAGAGAAATGAACGTAAAGATAATTAATATTTTTTTGATCACTTAATTTTTATATGCATAATTTTACTTTTCAGATGAGAATAATTTTACTGGGTGTCCTTTTAGCTATTGTGGCCAATATTGGATTTGCTGACCAAAATAGCCCTAAACTTGACCAGCTATTTGAGGATCTATACCAATCAAAAGACATTACAACGCAAAATAATATCGTTGATCAAATATGGTTGGAGTGGATGACCATCGATGATGAAGAAGCTCAAACAATTATGGACTCAATGCAATATTTCTTTCAGGGTAAAAACTACCCACAGGCAATCAAAGCACTGGATTATGTAATTGAAAAAAATCCACAGTACGCAGAGGCGTATAATAAAAGAGCCACCTTCTTTTTTTTTATGGGCGAGTATGAAAGTTCAATGCAAGATATTCAAGCAACACTCGCATTAGAGCCTAGGCACTTTGGGGCGCTAGATGGAATGGCTAGAATTCTGATTGAATACAAAATGTATCCTCAAGCACAAAAAGTTTATGATGAAATGAAATTACTTACACCAAACGATGTTACTTTAGATATGAAAGTAGATCGTTTAAGAAGCCTAATGAAGGGCGAAGTTTAGTTTTTATTATTAGCCCCTTGCCACTTTCCTCCTCAGACTAAGTCTCAACCTAGCGGCTAGGGGAATGCCATCATAGTCAAATTTTATATAAATTAAATTTTTTTTTTAAAAAACTAGAGATTTAATAGAATTTTGAATGTAGAAATATTCTAAAATGATCATAGATCAGTACCCGTTTATAATTTTAGTTTATATTTTTTTTGCATACTTAATTGCTGGTACGGTTAAAGGCAGTATTGGGTTTGGACTGCCTACCGTTTCTATTTCACTACTGGCATTTATCATTGATGTCAAAGAAGTAATAGGACTGGTTCTTTTGCCAACCCTATTAATCAATATTTACCAATTAACACAGGGCGGTTTTTTTATTTCTTTAATTAAACAAACTAAATACTTTTTAATATTTTCAACCTTATTTGTTTACCCAGGGGTATATCTATTAAAAGTATTCCAATCGGAGCTAGTATTGATTTCTGTAGCGACAGTATTAATTTTAAACTCTTCTTTATCTTTATTTAATATCACTTATAAGTTGAAATCAGCGTCCTCTCCTTACACTCAATCAATATTGGGGGCAATGAATGGAATAGTTATTGGCCTGACAAGTATCTACACAATGCCACTGGTGTTTTTATTACAGTCTTTTAATTTTAATAAAAATCAAACTATACAATTATTAGGTATCGCTTTTTTCTTATACCCCGCTGCCCAGTTTATAAGTTTTTCAAATTTTGATCTGATTAATATGCAAATATTTATTAATTCTGTAATTATTTTAATTCCCATTTTTATGGGAGTTTTAATTGGGCAATATATTAGAAGGTTTATATCAGAGGTTCTTTTTAGAAAGATCTTCTATCTGATGCTACT
>JAYPCO010000032.1:0-2449 GCA_038124765.1 Alphaproteobacteria bacterium
TTAGTGTTTAATAAAAAAGAAATTAATGCCAATGACCGTCGCATGGCAAAAATAATTAACTTTGGCATCATTTATGGAATTAGCCAGTATGGCCTCGCCAAACAATTAGGCGTGAGCAATGCCGAGGCGAAACTATTCATCGATAACTACTTTCAAAAGTTTCCCAACATCAATGATTTTATGAAGACCACGGTGGAGAAAGCAAAAAAACTAGGCTATGTGGAAAACCTCTTTGGGCGCAAGTCACACATTAAAGATATTAATGCCAAAAATTTTATGCTTCGCTCTTTTGCAGAACGCCAAGCCATTAATGCCCCCATACAGGGAACAGCGTCTGAGCTGATCAAAATTGCGATGTTGGATATCCAAACATATTTGGAGGCTAATAATTGTAAATCAAAAATGACCTCTCAAGTCCACGATGAACTATTGTTTGAAATTCATAAAAATGAAAAAGATCTTATCCCGCAAATTACTCAGTTAATGGAGACCTCCCATCAAAAATATAAAATTTTTCAAACACCCATAAAAGTAGACTTTGGTGGTGGATTAAACTGGGGCGAGGCCCACTAAATCATAATTAAGATTGATAGTTCGGGGGTTTTGCCTTGATGATTGTATTTCTCTGAAAACGGCATACACTTCATCAACTGTTTTTAAATGCTTTTTTTTGTTTTAATTTCAGCACACATACAATAAGTCTTTGTGTACGAGCAGTGCCGTGCCTTATGGTTAGTTGATTTTTAGGAGAACATAAAAAACCATGTATAAGCATTTAACTACTCTTTCTACTTTATTTTTAATTTTATTTTCAATTCTAGTGACTACCAGCTCTGCACAAGCAAACTATTGTACGGAAGAGGGCTATGATCCTTATAAGTGTATTTACCAAAAATTAAGCGATAATGGTACAATCAACTCTTTGATCCCATCAGGGTGGCAATTAGATACCTCTAAGGGGACTAATGGCTTTACAATGAATACAACAAATTGGATAGCCACGAGTGCGAAGCTTACCGATACCATGCAAAAAGCAATCCCATTAACAGATTCATCAATTGCCGGATTTGGATGTACTAAAAATAATGCCACAAAATTTAGCGGGCAAAGCGTTCTCGAGTTGGAGCAATCCCAAAGTATATCCAATGCACAAACCATCAACGAAAGTTATGGAGCTACATTTAATCTTCATACTGATAGTAATTTTGGTGCCACACAGGTTACGACCGATACGAATCTTAGCTATCAAGTAGACACAACAAAATCCAGCGCTACTGTAAACGGAAGTACTTCAAAGACATCTAACGTAATTAACGTAAATGAAGTTATCAATATTGAATGTGGTGGAAAAAAAATTGCTAAAGATGCCTATAATGGCCCTTATTATTTTGACTTTTTCCAAAACGCTAATCAAATAACAATTACTGATACAGAGAGTTCACCCAACATCAAGGGCTATTATGATCTCTATCCTGAAACAGCACTAAGCACCTTCACGGTGGCTTTCAAACAAGAGCAATCGGTTTTAGATACAAATAGTATGGGGGTTAATATGATAGGCCAAGGAGGGCAGCAATGTAATTTTGGAGTTGGTGCTGGTGTTGTTAATTACCAGGCTTATTCTGGCAATCAATGTAAAACTTTTGATTGGAATAAAATGTCAAGTTATTGGTTTTCTAACCCTAGAGGCAACTGGGAGGGTAGCTGTTATACAGGCAATTATTATACCAATTATAAAAAAAATAATTCATGGAAAACCCTACCTTATGCCGTTAACGCAACTTCTATACCCAGTGATATGGATAGGGGCATGGGTTTTCAATTAACCAATAATTGTCGTAAAACACAAACTAACTACAAATCCAATAAATATAATCTTTCAGACTACCTAGATTACACAGCAATAGACGCTGATAATTATTCAAGCGACTATGATGATGAAAAAAATACTCAATATCATCGTGTCAATTTTTTATATAACGCTAAGACCTATAATAATATTCAAGCTAAAATAAATATGACAGCCTATTTCCTGTTCAATCCCACATACCCTAACTACAGTATTGATAATATCTATCAAAATTGTAAGCAGTTAGTGACGCTTTGGAACGATGCCTGCGGTACGAATAATCTACAAAATATCGTCATAGATATGTATAATGATAGCTATGTTAATGAATTTAATGATTTTGTGAGTGAATACGACAGCGGTGAACCCCAAATTTGTAAAAACAATAAGGGAAATTTTGTTGTATGTCAGTAAATCATTAAATAAGGATGAAAAAATACTGGACAATATATACGATTATTTTCTTTCTTTTCTTAAACTTGGAAAGTGGGTCGATCAATGCCCATGATTTACGTGACCCCGAGAACGGGGGCTGCTATGCGGGGACATCAACCCTTATTCCTAACGGAACCCCAGGAGAGTGTGATGAAGATACAGAAA
>JAYPCO010000032.1:2549-5661 GCA_038124765.1 Alphaproteobacteria bacterium
AAGATGCCGATTTAACCGATGCCTCTTTTTTTGGAACGAAATGGTATGACGACGCTGTAAATTTTGATGGCGCAATACTAAAAAATACAAATTTCTCGAGCGCCTATTTTTTAGAGGTCCCTGATTTTTCTAAAGCGAAAACCCTCGAAGGGGCGCAATTTAACAACCATGTAGTCGATTGGGAGACCTTTAAAATATTAAAAGCTAAAGGTGCAAATTTAGCAGGTATTAAATTAAGACAATCGGCAGAGGTGATAGTAGTGCAAGCAGGGGTGAAATATCAATACAAAGATACCCCGTCCTTAATATTTAAAGATATCGATGAAAAAGAATTGCGCGGAGTAGATTTTACGGGAGTAGACTTAACAGGATCTAACTTTGATGGCATTGATTTTGAAGATCTGAATATTGTTGTTAATATCATAGGGGGTGCAAGTTTTAAAGGCGCTAGAGTGAACCAAGCAGTGTATGACGCGCTCAGTCGTGGGGCTGATTTTAGCGGAGCCGTCTTAGATGGCCTGCAGCTACAAAGCGATAAAAATTTCAATTACAAAGGGGCCACTATTACCAATTCTAACTTTGTGAGCTTTGGTACATTCATAGCCGATGATAGTACTATCATGGAAAATATAACTATTGATCCTTCCTCAGGCCCTAGAAGAAGATCTGTTGATCCCTATTTGTTCCAACGGGTAGTGCAAAGTAATCCGCAAAAAAGTCTCAGTAGCGAGCCCCTGTATGCCTTTATTAATTTTCCAGAGGGATCCACGTTTGAAAATATGGATTTAAGCAACACGTATTTAGAGTTTGTAGATTTTTTGCATGTAACTTTGCAAGAAGTGTCTTTTAACAACGCTAAAATGTATAAGTCCAATATCAAATGCAGTTCATTAGACAAGGTGGATTTAACGGGCCTCGAAACAGTGAATACCCCAATAAAATTTATTAATTGGTGTGAGACGAAGGATCAAAACGGGAATGTGAGAACGGGGGAATGTAATGTTGGTTTGCCCTCGGGCCCCAGTTGCCAATAGAGCCCAATTTCATCCAAAAGTACCCCCAGTCCTTGCTTAAAAAGGTTTCGTAGAACCTCTATAGTTCACAGTTTTTTTAAATGGTTGCTGAATTTACTATTTTAAATAATTAAAAAATATACTCTTAGATATATAGAGTACTTATTCATCGTTAATAAATAAATCTCTACGAAAGGAAGAAATATTATGAAAAGCCTTGCCGCACTGATTGCCCTGATGTTATTTTTAGGCACTTCCCCAAGTGTTTATGCCGTTGACGCCAATACCTGGCTAATAGACCAAATGAATTCTCAATTAAAAAGTAAGAAAGGCTCCTTAAGTAAAGCCTTACAATCTCAAGGCAAAGACCCCGCCACGTTCGTAGTTGATAGTAATAAGGGTATTGAATATAAGTGGAATTGGAAGTCGACTAACTATACCCTTGAACAATCGATAGAGACTCCCATGAATTTGGGTAGCGCATCAAACTATCGATGTCAACCTTATACTAAATCAAAAGCCGATTTAACAATACAGACAGAGACAACTAGAAGTCTTGCTATTGGGGTTTCCTCAACAGTTTCGGAGTCTTTTAATAATACCAATGTGATAGATACAACCGTTGAGGCATCATACGGTACGGCAGACTTTAAAACGGAGATGACCAATACCTGGTCCACTGATACCTCATCGTTGGAAGAAAACAATCAACAAACACAATCTACACAAACAACACGTTGTGAGATCAATCAAACACTTTCGTCCGAGCAAACACCTTCCTATGCCTATTTGAAAAACACTACGCAAGCAATTATGTATAAAGACGCAAAGACTAATACGGATAATATTCAATTTTCATATGATGTTCGACCTGAGACAATACAGCTTGACGGAGCCAAAAATGAAACGACAACTGTATACTTAAGAGAAGTAAAAGATTGGGGCAAGGTTAGAGTGATTATCCATGGAAATAGGTGCGCCGATGGCAGCATTAATGGTAATTGGGTGTCTAACGGCCAAAGCGATAACAGAGGCGGAGTTAAAAGTAATAAAAATAAAGACGGTGATTGGACATATAGGTGTCATAATTTTCGGGTAGAGGGAGGCGCTGATCACTCAGGTAGCCTTACTGTCAAAAATAAAGGCGCAAATGGAACATACAAGGTAAACTTCAACCAGTCATCGGTGTGGGTCGTCAATACAGGCACCAATAAAGAAGTAGATCGAAAAAACATAGGAACAGGAAATGGTCGAAATTTTGATTGTAGAGATTTTAAAAATCTTCAACATGATGATTGCTACATTGAGAGTTTTGAAATAACAAATAAAGGAGGTACTGCTTCCACCCCCGTTTTTAATCATAATATTTATGATTCGGGCAACGGCATTTTTTCAACAATAGAAGATATGTCATACCACATTGAGGGCACGCAAAAGGCCTCTTCTAATGATGTCGCTACCCAGTGCCAAATCGTCATCTTAACTTGGGATAGCCCTGAAGACCGTGACGCTATCGCCTCCATCTGTAACCTCTCTGAAAGCCAATATCCACCCGAGACAGATGTGTCTCAAATCAACGCCTCCCTTTCTAAGAGTGAAAGAGAGGGTTATGTAAACAAAAAGCTGGATGAAATAGAACCTTTTGAAGGTCAAATAGTAAATCGTGTAGACAAATAACAGGGAGAGAATTGATGAAACGCAAATTAAAATATGGATTAATCCTAGCTATAATCAGTGGGTTTTTGCCCCTTTCGGCTTTATTAGCAGGGCAGTGTCCATCCAACATTGATGCTGTAGCTCAAGATTATCGAGACCAAGGGTATACAGTTTTTCATTGCCAGTCGAATGCCTCTGTGGCAAACCCAGTAGATCCTGTCAATGACACCTTTAATGCGCAGATTTGTGGTTCAGGGAGCGGTGTTACAATTGAAGCATCGCAAATAGGGGATCCTTTAAATTTAGGACCACAACAGGTTAATGTTTATAATATCAAATCAACGGGCGGGTCTGTAGATAATCAACAAACGCAGCCCTGGGGGGGTTTTACTAATATAAGTATTCAATGTACGGGAGATTACTACATTGCTTATCAATTCACG
>JAYPCO010000032.1:5761-10648 GCA_038124765.1 Alphaproteobacteria bacterium
CAATAGAAAATTTTTATAGTCTTTTCAAAAAAAGATAAGAATATAGAAATTTAATTTATAATCGTTATGCGTTGGTTGGGTTTTAAATTTGACAGGAACAGTTGGTTCTAAACGGGGTAAAACATTAAATGAAAGAAAAAAATTAATGAAAAGATATATCTCTTTATTAATCAATCCGCTATTCAGTGCTGTCCAAAACTTCAAAGTTGCTTGGTTGATTGGGTGGTTATTTTATACGTCTTCGCTCAATGCGGCCTACTACGATAGGGTCTGTGAAATCTTTCAAAAACACATTCAACTTCATGTAATTACGATAGAGAAAAATTATGAGCAATATTTTAAAGAAGAAAATACCGAAGTAGCAAAAGCCCAGTGGGATCATATTTTTACCCTAGAAAAAGAATTACTCCATTATCTTGAATTAAAAAAAGCATTGTGTATTTAAGCTATTTTCCATTGAATTGAGCATTTGCTATTCGAGGGGAAGCAAATTACAATTTATTTGTTATTCAAAAGTCTTGCCGTCTCTTGTGTTTTGAGTATCGATAAGGAACGAAATAAGAGAATTAATTAAATAAAAGTTAGGTACTCATTTTTTTGTATTTAATTTTAAGGAGGAAAGGCACATTGAATAAGTTGAAATATAGTTCTTGCTCTATATATCAGTCGCTATCTTTTTATTTTTTATTTAAATCCGCTTTCCGCCCATGCTAAAAAAATTTATCCTTTCATTCATCTTTACGCTCACATGGAGCGGCGTATGGCTTTTTTCATCATTGTCGTTGCAGGCAGCTAGTCAGTCATCCTCGAATGCAGCGTGCGCTAATCTCGTGTTAGCAGAGGGGAACTGGCAATCCAGCGTCTTGCTAACTCACATTGATCATTTAATTTTAAAAGAAGTTTTTCACTGCCCCGTTCAAACAGTTTTTTACTCGGACATGATGCAAGCCCTAGATGATTTAATTGCCGGCAAGATCACTCTTATCCCTGAGTTTTGGACCAACAGCTATCAAAATAAATTAGATGTGGCCAAAGCCAATAATCAGATTGCCCAAATTCCCCTGGTGTATGCGGAAGGGGGAATAGAGGGTTTTTGGCTTCCGTCCTACCTCTTGGCGGTTCAACCAGGCTTAAACCAAATTGATACACTTAAACAACATGCTAATTTGTTTTCCCAAGAACAAGGCGAACTTCCTAATTTTTATTTGTGCCCTCAAAGTTGGGGCTGTTATAAAACCTCTTTGCAAATTTTTCGCTCCCATGGCTTGGATCAATACTTTACCCCCGTGGCACCCCCGAATGATTTAACGATGATCTTAAATATCAGCGACTCTTTTGAGTATAAAAAGCCTTGGATTGGTTATTACTATAATCCCACTTCCTTGTTAAGTAAAAGTCGAATGGTTATGGTGGATCTCCAAACAGACTTTGATGAACAGGAGTGGACGCGCTGCACCATCGACTTGGATTGTCCTGACCCGCAAAAAAATAATTTCCCCACTATTGATATTTCTACCCTGTACCATATAAATACGCTGACAGAACCAAAGCTCATTCAATATTTTGAAAAGAGAATTCTAACGCACTCAGAAATTTCGGATCTCTTGGTTTGGCAAGAAAAAAATGAAGCCACCTATCATGAAACCGCACAGCATTTTTACACCCAACATCAAGCCATTTGGCAGAAATTTGTTCCTCAATGAGTAAGCTTTTTACTTTTAAACCGGTCTGGCTGCTCGCCTGTCTTTTTATCTTAGGCTGCACCGCTAGCAGCACCAACCTCTCACAACGAAATAACGCAGACTTACTGCAGTCAGAGTCACAATTATTAGCTCAGCAGGGGATTAAATATTTAGATAGTCAACGCTATGAAGACGCCTCTAGCGCGTTTAACCAGGCGCTCCAGTTGGATATTCAAAATTCTTATTTACAATTTTTTAATGCGCATACCTATCACCTCATGGCAAAATATGAGGACCAAACAAAATATGAATTAGCTGAGCAAGGCTACAAGCTCTCTTTAAAATTTGATTCCAACAATAATATTTCTCGAGTCTATCTAGGTCATTTGTATCTAGAGCAAAAACGCTTTGATGAAGCAATGATTGTCTTCGCGGATGCTGTGTACTATGAAAGTGATAGTGCGGACTTATTCTATGCTTTAGGGTATGCCTCCTATTATGCGCAAGAGCCTGAAGTAGCAGATTTTGCTTTTCAAAAAGCGTGTGAACTGGATCAATTATCAGCGCGCTGTTTAGAAAAACAATTGATCGTGAAAGCCTCCCTCAATCAAATAGAGGACGCCAATCAATTATACTCCCAGTATGCCGCTCTTACGGTTCCGGAAGATCCTAATTTATCTTTATATAAAAGAAGAATGCAAGACTGGCAGGATGTCTATGAAATTTCCAACGACAACCCCGCGATTTTATTAGCGCAAAATGATAATGATAATGACCAAGATGATTTCATGTCTGATGATTTTAATGAGAATAATGAAGTGGATTTCACAGCTGATGATGACAGCGAGGAGAATGAAAATCAAAATAATTCAGCTGAAGCGGATAGGGCAACTGAACTTGCACTAACCCAAGGGGGAGTTGTGAGCAGCGTCAGTGATGCGGATATTGAAAAAGAACTTTTGCAGGAAAATATGGTCATCGCGGATGTGGTGATTATTTCATCGCGCGAACAAAAAGGGACACGAAGCGGTGTTAATATTCTTAACGGTCTAACCCTGCAATTTGGCGATACCACTGATGACTTAGGTACTACTGCCGGATATGCGTATTCTTTTGATAATACCGCCTCTACCAAAAATAATATAGTGACGAATATTTCCTTTCCTTCAATTAACTACTCTTTAAATATTGCCAATGCTAATGCAGCAAACAATGAAATTTTAGCGCGCCCTAGTTTAGTGGCCTATAAGGGGGAGACCTCGGAGTTTTTTGTAGGAACGCAAATTCAAGCAGCCATAGCAGGCAATAGTGCGGCGGATGTTGATACACTTGAAATCTCAGATAATATTGGTGTTCACCTTTCTCTAACCCCAATAGAAATCACAGATAATAAAATTAAGATGAATCTCATGGTCAAGCGAACCTTTGTGAACTCGCCCAATACGAACGTTCAATTTACCTATCAGCTCAATACTTCTAAAACTGAAGTGCAAGCAACCGTCGAATTGGCCCTAGATGATACTTTAATTATCAGTGGATTAAGCGAAAAGGAAACAGAGGTGGTTCGCGATGGCGTGCCGATCCTACAGGACATTCCAGTTGTACAGTATTTATTTTCAAATCAAATCACTTCTGATTTTAATCGATCAGTTTTAATTTTAGTAACCCCGCGACTGCCCCAGTACACCAATCGCTCAGCGGCAACGATTAATGCCTTTGCTACAAAGATGAATATTTCTAACTCAGAAGCCTTGAAGGCATTTAAAAATAAGTATGCCGATTGGTTTAAACCCTATCCAAGTTGGTCGTCTGCGTTTCGTCAGCTAGATAAGAACATTTTGTATAAAGAATTTAGAACCGGCGATGTTATGCTCGAACAATGGACCAGCAGTAATTCTCACCTCTATCGTTTAAAACAGGCGCAGAAATTTCTATACTTCTAATGAGATATTTCATTCTTTTTTGCTATGGTCTGCTCTTAAGCATCCCGCTCAGTGCTGCAGAATACAATAATAAAAACTGTCAAATGTGTGTTATGGATTTTCGCAATAATGAACAATCGGTCATTTCAAATTCTAATTATACCGGCAGTATTTTTAAAGATTCTAACTTAAGCCAATCGCAGATTACCAATACCAATCTTTCTAGTGCTAATTTTGTTGATTCCTATTTAAATAATGTGGAATTTGAAAACGTGTTATTTACCAATGCCAACCTCTCTTTTGCGAGTTTTCGAAAATCAAACTTTCAAAACACTGATTTTATTAGTGCTTTCATGCATTCAATTAACTTTGAACTATCGAGTTTCAATGAGGCATTTTTTAATAATGCAGAAATGTCCTTTTTAAAAGGAATGGAAGCTAGCTTTAATAATAGTAATTTTAGTTTCGCCGATCTTGAGATGGCAGACTTAGAGTATGCGCAGTTTAATCACTCCAAATTTAACAACACCGTTTTTAACAGTAGTAATTTAAAATATGCTACTTTTAAAAATTCAGATTTAACGCGGGCGTATTTTAGAAGTATCCATGGGGCAGATATAGTATTTGAAGATTCAGTGCTATCGGCGGCTGACTTTCAAGGATCAGACTTACGATTTGCCACTTTTAAAAACACCATCTTATCCAAAGTTAATTTTTCTGGCGCGAATTTAAAATACGCATCCTTTGATAATGTCATAGGGTTTACTTCGGCCAATTTTTGTAATGCGACCATGCCCGATGGTACGGTCAAAACTTGTCCGACAGAATAAAACTACTTTACTTTAGCGGCAATCTTATGAATGTTATGGATATGCGTGCGCAGCGCTCTGAACGATATTAATAACTCTGAAATATACAAAACAAAACTGATAGCCAGTAATATCAAACTAATAGAGAACAGTGTCAAGGGTAGGCTGGTAGACGATCCAAAAGTTAAAAGAAGGGCACTAATCATTAATAAACAATTAATCATAATTAAGACAATCGTGGTTACTAATAAGTAGAGACGCTGCTGATAGGTTCGAATATGAAAGGAAAAATGTTTCCCATTATTTAAGATTTTAATGCTTTGTGGGTCTTTTTCTAAATCCTCTCTGGTTTTTCTTAAGAGGGAAGCGAGCGTGGCATAACGATCTCCCAGTAACCATAAAAACAAGGGAACCGAGAAGAATAACGTTGCTATGATTTGAGGAAGTTTATCATAAATATCTGACATGAGAGGA
>JAYPCO010000033.1:0-3079 GCA_038124765.1 Alphaproteobacteria bacterium
GTGCAGAACATAATATTCATCCAGAGTGTGAAATTATTAAAATGGATGAAATCAACAATGCCTTTGATAGACTTGCAAAAGGAGAAGTATCAGGACGCTTAGTAATTGATATGTCTTCTTTGAATTTAGAGTAGTTTTCTAAACAATACCTGATGAGGATCCGGTTTTGGCAATTCTAACTTTTGATTTGTTATTTTTATAATCCAACGTTCTATAGAGCGCTATAGGATCAATAGAATTATTATTTTCAAATCTTGCCATAGCGACAATCGCATTTACATCAGTTGAAAAAGCTCTTTTTAAAATTTGCATAGCCAAAATAGGATCATGTTTATCTTGTGCTTGTTCTAAGTGTTTATAATTAACTAATAAAGATTTTGTATAAGAGTTTACTATCTCATTAGCACTTAACATCAAACTCTCAATAGGATCTGTAACATTGTGGGACTGATCAATCATGTAGGCAACTTTTTTTAATTTGTTAGATTGAGTTGCATTGGTTAATTCATTAAAAATCAAAAATAATTCATAAGGATTAATGGAACCTGCATCTAAGTCATCATCGCCAAATTTGCTATCATTAAAATGAAAACCGCCTAGTTTTTGTAAATCTATTAATCTGGAGACAATCATTTCAATATTAGTATTAGGTAAATGGTGTCCTAAATCAACTAAGCACAAAGCTTTGTCACCTAATTCTTTAGCGCAAACATAGCTTGTACCCCAGTCACTAATGACTGTGGAGTAAAACGCAGGTTCATAAGGCTTGTGTTCTAGCAATACCACCCAATCCCCAGGAAGTTTTGAATAAATTTTCTTCATGGAGTCCATATAGTTGTCTAAAGACCTCGAGAAGCTCATTTGACCTGGAAAGTTACCCCCGTCACCTATCCAGACTGTTAATCCTTTTGAATTTAAAATCTTACCATTTTCTATTGCCTCAATATTTACTTGAACCGCAGCTTCTCTTATAGAGGCACTGGTGTTTGTCAGACTGCCATATTTGAATGTTTCATTACTATTTTGAGGATCTTGAAAGGTATTAGAATTGACAACATCAAATCCAATTCCATAACTATCTGCAAATTCTTTCAACTCTTTAAAATCACTCACATTATCCCAAGGAAAATGAGGAGAAACTTTTTGAGTAAAACCATTTAAATCATTTATGACGGCACAGTCTTCTATTTTTTCAAAAATATTTTGTGGCTCTCCTATGCCAGGAAATCGAGCAAATCTGGTTCCACCAGTTCCTACTCCCCAAGTAGGAACAGCCACTTGAAATTTTTTTACGCTGTCTTTAATTGAGTTTATATCGATGTTTTGTTTTTTTAATTTTTTTTCTAAATATTCATAATCAAAATTTAAATCTGATTGGCTTTTTTTGTTATGTTCGATAATTAAATTTTGATCAATAGCCTTAAACATCAGTTCCCCATCCCATCGCGGTCATAAATGCATTATGCTCAGAAGTTGTATCAAGTCTAGATAATTGAGCTACAACTTTTAAACTACTCTTTAAAATAATCGAATAGGGTTTTTCTCTTGGAAGAGATTTTCCCTCTACTTGAATATGATCAAGTCTGAGATGCAAACTTCTCTTTCCATCTATTTCATATTGAAAATTTTCGATTGGATCTTGATCTTCATAAAGAAAATCAATTGTTAAATTAGCCTTTTGAGAGGAATAGTTAACAATGCATAAAGATTCATGTCCAAACTGATCACCGTGGGAAGTTGTTTTATAGGGGTTGCCTTTAGAGGGCAAAAAGGCATCTGGAAAAACCCAAATATGTTTACCTAATTCACTCATTTTTTCTCCTAAAGTTTTTTACAAAGGAAGGAAAACCAATACTTAAAATTAAAAGCAAGCCAGTAAATATGATAATTCCGACACCTGGAACGTTTAATAGGCCTAGACCAAAAGAAAGCATTCCTAATATAAAAATAGATATAAAAACACCTAAAATAGTACCCGAACCTCCATATATATACACCCCTCCTAAAACCACCATAGTAATAATCTCTAATTCCCAACCAAATGCAATATTAGGTCGAACACTTGAAAGCCTACCTGATAAAAAGATAGATGCCAATGCAGAGAATAATCCGTTCAGGGTAAATAAAACAATGGTGTATTTATCAACTGCAATACCAGTATATTTAGCTGCATCTGGATTATTGCCAATCGAATAGATTTTTTTACCAATAAATGTTTTATGTAAGATAAAAGCAAAAACTATGGAGAGAATTATAAAAGTTAAGAAAGCATAAGGAATATATCCAAATAAATAATCACTACCCATTGAAATAACTATTTCAGGAAATTTATTATAATACGAGTCCTCTAAAAAAGAATATGCCAATCCTCTAAATAAAGACATTGTACCGATCGTTACAATGATTGAAGGAATAGCAAACTTGGTAATTATCAAGCCATTAAATAAACCACATAAAACGCCTGTAATTAAAGTTAAGAAAATTATCGTGGAAGTATCATAACCCAGACTAGTCGTATAGCCCAATACGCAAGAAGATAAAGCCATTATTGAAGCAACAGATAAATCAATCTGTCTTGCAATAATGATAAAAGTCATACTCAAAGCTATGATTGCTTTTTCACTAAATAAGAAGGTGCTATCGATTAAATTGTATAAATCTAAAAAATAAGGCGAGATATTGGAGTTAATTAACAGGATTACAAATAATACGATTAATAAAATAAATTCTTTTTTGTAAAAAATATCAAAAAATTTAAACGGAGGTTTATCGGGTATTAAATTACTCATCATTCAACCATTATTGTTTTTTCTTTACGTTGTTCCGTTTTAGTATTGATAATAATTGCAATTAAAATAATGGCACCTGAAATTGCCAACTGCCAGAATTGAGATATATCTACTGCAGGCAGTGCATTTCTGATTAGGCCAATTAACATCGCACCTAAAACACAACCAACAACCGTTCCCACTCCACCCATGACACTGATGCCACCAACGACACAGGCCGAAATGACAGTTAATTCAAAACCAATCGCTATTTGAGTGGAGGCAACTGAATAGCGAGCCACCCATAAATA
>JAYPCO010000033.1:3179-6126 GCA_038124765.1 Alphaproteobacteria bacterium
ACTTGCTTACCATCACTCACAAAATAAATTAACCCTCTGTAAATACTCAAGGTACCTAACGTAGTTACTATAAAAGGAACTTTTAAAATAGCTATAGATACTCCATTTAATAAACCTAAAAATGTACCGATGATACAAGATAAAATAATAAAATAGATAACAGGCAATTCAGGATGAAGAGTAGATAAAAGTGATATTAACATTCCTGATAAAGCTAAATTAGATGCAACAGATAGATCAATTGCTCTAATTAATATTACGATCATCTGGCTTAATGCTAAAATAATTAAAATAGAGGTATCGGTAAGGACGTCAGATAAACTAGAGGGTTTTACAAAAAATGGATTTGCAATACCCACGACAATTACACCTAATAATATAATTAAAAATAAAATTACATCTCTATTTGTTAAAAGTTTTTTCATTAATCTCCACTAGCTATTTTTACTATTTGCTCTGATGATGTATTTTTAACATCCAATATTTCTTTAATCAGACCTTTATACATGACAACAACCCGATCACACATTCCCAGTATTTCAGTTAATTCTGAAGATACCATTATAATAGACATGCCGTTCTCAACTAGCTCTCCCATAAATTCGTGCACTGCTGATTTAGATCGCACATCGATACCTTTAGTGGGCTCATCTAAAATTAAAACCTCTGGCTTGGTGGAGAGCCATTTTGCTATAACAGTTTTTTGTTGATTGCCCCCCGATAAACTTTGAGTTAGCTGACTCCAGTAGGAAACTTTTATATTAAGCTTCTCCTGCATCTCAGCAGCATTTTCGGTTTCTTTTTGATTATTTATTACAAATAAATCGGAGTTCTTTTCCATAATAGCCATGTTGATATTATCTTTGACAGACATAAGCCCTGTCATTCCTAAGTTTTGACGCTCCTCAGATAAATAAACTATTCCGTTTTTAATGGCGTCACTGGGATCTTTAATTTTAAGAGAGTTATTTTTAAAAATTATCTCCCCTTCATCTAACTTAGTTATTCCAAAGATCGATTTCATAACTTCAGAGCGGCCAGAGCCGACCAATCCATAGAAACCTAAAATTTCTTTTTTTCGTAAATTAAAATTAATATTTTTAAATTGGGTTTTTTTATACAAATTTTTGACAGAAAAAATTTCATCTTCAATAGTAACTATATTTTTAGGAAAAATTTGATTAATTTCTCTGCCAGCCATATGTGTTATCAATTGATCTTTATTAGTATTGGAAATCAAATCTGCATTAATTAAGGCTCCGTCTCTTAATACTGTATATTCATCACATACTTCCATGACTTCATCTAATTTATGAGAGATAAAAATAATAGATTTATTTTGTTTTTTTAAATTACGAATAATTTCATAAAGCTCGTTAATTTCTTTTTGAGATAAGGAAGCTGTAGGTTCATCCATGATCACAATATCAGCATCATGAATTAATGATCTTGAAATTTGTACAATATGTCTTTGGGCAATACTTAAATCTTTTATTTTTTCATCAGGTAATATATTTGCTTCAAGATCATCCAATATTTTTTGAGTTTTTATTCTCATCGCCTTCCAATCAATAAGGCCGTTTGATTTAGTTATGTGATTACCAATAAAAATATTCTCCGTTACGGTGAGTTCATCAAACATCACAGACTCTTGATGAATTGCAGAAATACCTAACGCTAATGATTTGGCGGGATCGGCTATAGTGACTTGATTGCCATTTAAAAAAATACTTCCTCCATCAGGTTGATAAACACCACACAAAATCTTAACTAAAGTTGATTTACCAGCGCCATTTTCACCCAAAAGTGCGTGTATACTATTTGGTTTTAATTGAAAATTAACATCTTGGAGTGCATTTACTCCATGGAAATTCTTAGAAATATTTTTTAATTCGAGTTTCATAAAAGAACATACGACCAACGTAAATTGGTCGTATGTTTAATGTTTATTTTATTTAGAAAATAGCAGCAAACTTATCGATGTTTGATGCATCGAAGATGAATGGATCTGCCATCGCAGCTGAATTACCAGCGCCAACACAAATTTCACCCATTCTACCTACAGGAATACAATCGCCTTCTTTTCCTGAGTGTTTACCGGATGCAATCTGATAAGATAAGTAAACAGCTGAGTAACCTAAATCAATTGGGTTCCAAATACCAAACTGCTTTGTAGCACCACTTTTTACGTGTGCCTGCATTTCACTTGGAAGACCTAAACCAGTAACAAAAACCTTACCGATTAAACCTTGATCTTCTACTGCTTTCGCAGCCGCTACGATACCAACTGATGTAGGTGCTATAATACCTTTTAAGTTAGGATATTTTTTAAATAGACCTAAAGCTTCTTGATAACTTTTATCAAATAAGTCGTCACCATAAACAGTATCTACCCATTTCATTTTTGAGTATTCAGGTTTTGCAAATTCTTTTTTCATTTCTTCAATCCAAGCATTTTGGTTGGTTGCTTGGCTAGTTGCACTAAGAATTGCAAATTCACCTTCATCACCCATAGAGTTTTTCATCCATTTGATGTTTGATGAACCGATTAATGCTGTGTTTGATGGATCTAAATTCATTACACGACCATCTTCACCTATGCCTGAGTCCCAAGAAATAACTGTAATTCCTCTATCCATAGCTTTTTTACCAATAGAAACTAATGCATCTCTATCATTTGCAGAAATAGCAATTGCATCTACTTTTTGAGCTATTAAAGAGTTAATTACTTCGATTTGAGCTTCTGCGGTAGTTGTTGCTGGACCAGTATAAATTACTTCAACGCCACCAATTTCATTAGCAGCTTCTTGACCGCCTTCAGCGGCAGCTTCAAAAAATCCGATACCTAAACCTTTAACCACTAATGCAATACGCATATCTGCAGCATAAGAGTTAAAAGTCAGCAAGATAACGGACAATAAAGATAAGATAACTTTCTTCATTTTTT
>JAYPCO010000033.1:6226-10077 GCA_038124765.1 Alphaproteobacteria bacterium
TTTTATATGTTAAGGGATCTGGTGGAGATTTAGGCTCGATAAAAGAAGATGGTTTTGCAAGTCTATACCAAGAAAAAGTAGATAACTTAAAAAAAATTTACAAAGGAAAAGCATTTGAAGATGAAATGGTGGATTTTTATCCTATGTGTACATTCAATAACAATCCTAGAGCAGCTAGTATTGATACTCCGCTGCATGCGTTTGTTCCCTTTAAAGAAGTAGATCACACCCACCCTGACTCCATTATTGCCTTTGCTACCATGAAAGACGGTAAAGCTATTAGTCAAAAAGTTTTTGGTGAGAGTATGGGCTGGATTAATTGGCAACGACCAGGTTTTGATTTGGGTTTAAAAATGGAGGATTTGATTTTAAAAAATCCAAAAATTAATGCGATTATTTTAGGACACCATGGTTTATTTACTTGGGGCAATACAAGTGAAGAGTGTTATGGAAATTCTATTAAATATATCTCTAAAGCTCAGTCCTATTTAAATTCTAATATTAAGAAATACTCATTTGGAAGTCCTAAATTTAAAAAGGCTGATGATAAAAATTTTGAACAAAAATTAATTAATGTCCTTAGAGGGGAGCTATCAAAAACTAGTGGAAAATTAGCTCACATTGAACGATCAGATGTGGTGATGGAATTTGTTAATTCTAGTAATTTAGCAAAAGTAGCTAAAATCGGAACTTCTTGTCCCGACCATTTTTTAAGAACAAAAAGAGTTCCAATGGTGCTAGGATCTTTTTCTACATTAAAAAAGTCTAAAAACCTTCAGGAAACATTGAAAAAAGATGTTGAGAAATACAGATTAGAGTACGCAAAGTATTACAATCGAAACAAACTTAAAGGATCACCTGATTTAAGAGATGGTAATCCAGTCATTATATTAATTCCTGAATACGGCTTACTTTCATTCGCTAAGGATAAATCTACCGCAAGAGTATCTAGTGAATTTTTCGTTAATGCCATTAACGTCATGAAAGGCGCTGAAGGTATTTCTAAGTATACCGGTCTAAGTGAGAAAGAAGCCTTTAATATTGAATATTGGGATTTAGAGGAAGCTAAATTAAAGCGTATGCCACCTGCAAAAGAATTAGCTGGTAAAGTTGCAATTATTACAGGCGCAGCGGGCGGTATCGGCTCAGCGATTGCAGAGAAATTTTTAAAAGAAGGCTCTTGTGTAATGTTAACAGATATTGACAAAAAAAGTTTAGAGGAAACACACCAACGATTTGCAAAACAATTTAATGCAGATGTAGTGAGTACTTGTTTAATGGATGTTACTAATGAAAATCAAGTCAAAGAAGCAGTCAGACAAACCACAATCACTTTTGGTGGCGTTGATACAGTGGTAGCTAATGCTGGATTTGCATCCACATCTCTTTTTGAAAAAACATCTACGGAGCTATGGGATAAAAACATGAATATTCTCTCAAAAGGTGCTTTTTTAATAAGCAGAGAGGGATACCAAACCATGTTAGATCAAGATATTGGTGGATCTATTATTTTTATTGCTAGTAAAAATGCTTTAAGTGCCTCCAAGGAAGCATCGGCTTATAGTGTTGCGAAAAGCTCACTACTACATCTATCTCGATCAATTGCCTTAGAGGGTGCGGATAAAAAAATTAGATCGAATGTTGTTAACCCTGATGCGGTAATCCGTAATTCTAAGATATGGGGCGGCGAATGGAAAAAACAAAGAGCGGCAACGAATAAAATTTCAGTTGATAGCATCGAAGAGTTTTATAAGAACAGAAGCATGTTAAAAGTTAGCGTTCTACCAGAAGATATTGCAGAAGGCGTTTTCTTTTTCGCTTCTGATAAGTCTAAAAAATCAACAGGCAATATTATCAATATCGATGGGGGTAATATCGTATCGTTTACTAGATAATGACTAATAAAAAGCGTTTGAACATTGTCTTAGATATAGGCAAAACAAACGTTAAATTAGTATTTTTTGATAGTAAAAGTAATAAGCCTGCTAAAACTTATATAACTAAACAAGTTAGTAAAAAAAAACATTCTGTTGATACATTAGACGCCAATTATATTTATCAATGGACACTTAAAATTCTAGAAGAGCAATCCCAAAAAGCTAGTCTCGAAAAGTTTGTTTGTACAACCCATGGCTGCTCTTTATCTTTAATCGATGAGGAAAACCACGAGCTCTTAGCATCTACGGACTATGAATTTAATTTTTCAAAATATGAAAAAAAGTTTCAAAAAATTGCTCCTAATTTTAAAGAATGTAATACACCTCTATTAGAAAATGGTTTGAGTTTAGGGCAGCAATTATTTTATCTCAACTATACAAATCCTAAGTTAATTAAAAACACTTCCAAAATTCTCTTTTATCCTCAGTACATGACATGGAAGTTTACAAATAAGTTTACGAGTGAAATTTCCTATGTAGGCTGTCACTCTCATCTCTGGAATTTTAGTAAAAATAAATACTCATCATTAATAACTAAATTAAAAATCAAAGATAAACTTCCCCCTATCAAAAAAGCCTGGGATATCATTGGCGAAAAGAAAATTGGTAGTTCTAATTTAAAAATTATGAATGGGATTCATGATAGTAATGCTTCTTATTTGTATTTTAAAAATTCGAATATTAAAAATTTTACCTTGGTTTCAACAGGAACTTGGTACATTATTTTTAATCAGGAATGTTCAATAAAAAATCTAAATCCTAACTTTGATATGGTTGCCAATATGGATGTATTTAGAAATCCAATCTCATCAATTAGATTTATGGGTGGAAGAGAGTATGAGTATCTAACAAGTCAATTAGGGGTTAGTAGTAAAACTAAAATAGATAAGCAATTTTCAGTAAATGATTATTTTATTTACCCCAGCTTTGCATCAGGCGGGCCATTTAAGATTAAGAATTTTCAATTAAAAAATTACACAAAACTCAAAAAAGAACAAAGACATTACTTGATATGTCTTTACATTGCCTTTGTATTAAATTTCTGTCTAGATAAAATTAACTCCCAAAATACGATTATTTTAGATGGCCCCATTGGAAAAAATCAAACAATTATGAAGATACTAGCTACTTTAAGAAGCAGACAAAAAGTTTTAAAGAATAAAAATGAAATCGGTACTAGTTTTGGTGCTACTAACCTATTTAATATCCATAAAAAGAATAAGCTAAATACATTAGTCATTAAACCTCATAAAGATAAATCTATTTTTGACAGCTATAGTCTTTGGGAAAGTAACATATATAAAAAAAAATTGATTAAAGGTGATTAATTCACTCTATAATAAACTGAAAGAATACTAATGTTTGGAAATATTAATAAATGTCATAATTTTGAGGATTTTCGCAATCTTGCCAAAAAAAGATTACCTAGTCCCATCTTTCATTACATAGACGGCGCTGCAGATGATGAAGTTACTTACCGTCGAAACACTGAAGCTTATAACCAATGTGATCTTGTACCGAATGTCTTAACAGGTGCAAAAGATATCGATATGTCCACTACTGTCATGGGACAGAAGATTGATTTACCTATTTATTGTGCCCCTACAGCGCTGCAACGTCTATTTCATCATGAGGGTGAGATTGGTGTAGGAAAAGCTGCAGAAAAATTTGGCACAATGTTTGGTGTATCCTCACTAGGAACCGCTAGTATTGAAGAAATATCCAAGTTAGTTTCCACACCAAAACTTTTTCAACTCTATGTCCACAAAGATGAGGGATTAAATAATTATCTTATTGAACAATGCCAAGAACATAAATTTGAAACAATGGCTGTAACGGTTGATTCAGCGGTGGGCGGGAATAGAGAAAGAGATTTTTATACAGGCTTTACAATCCCTTTAAATTTATCACTTA
>JAYPCO010000034.1:0-9833 GCA_038124765.1 Alphaproteobacteria bacterium
GGTGTCTTTACAGATAAAGTCGGAGTTTTGACGAATGACTTTTTTGTGAACCTACTGGATATGGCTAATAAATGGAGTCCTAAATCAGATGGCACCTATGAAGTCATCGAACGCTCCAGTGGAAAAGTAAAGTGGACGGCCACTTCTGTTGATTTAGTCTTTGGTTCTAACTCGGTACTGCGTTCTTATGCTGAGGTTTACGGCCAAGACGATAATAAAGAGAAGTTCATCCAAGACTTCGTCAACGCTTGGACGAAAGTGATGAACGCTGATCGCTTCGATCTTAACTAAAATACTCTAGAACACAGGTCTTATTATATAGACATAAGGCCTGTGTTTTTTTAGCACTATGCTATCTTTTCATTAACAATTTTGCTTGAAATATATATGATCTCGCCATGATCAGATCTTGGATATTTATTTTAACTTTATTTTTTACTGCACAAGCTTGGGCTATTGATAAGGTCAAACTTTCACTGGACTGGGTACCGCAAGGCGAACACGGCGGATTTTTTCAAGCGATCGCTCAAGGGTACTATGCCGATCAGGGAATTGAATTAGAAATCGTACCGGGAGGTCCATCGGTGAATACCAAGGCGATGTTAATGGCTGATCAAGTAGAATTTAACATTGGTGGGAGCGCGGGTGCTTTAAACTACGCCTTACAAGATCTGCCTTTTTCTGTAGTAGCCGCCTACTTTCAAAAAACACCTCAAATTTTGATGTCTCACCCTAATGTGGGTATTGATCATCCATCTGATTTTGTGGGTAAAACAATTTTTCTATCTAATTTTGGTCGTCTATCTTTTTGGGCGTTTATTAAAAACAAATACAACCTCTCTGATGACCAACTCAAAAGTTATAATTTTAATTCTCAACCTTTTATTGAGGATCCCCAATCTATTCAGCAGGGTTATTTATCCAGTGAGCCCTTTGCCATTAAAAAGGCTGCAGGTTTTGAACCGGTAGTGCATTTATTAGCGGATCACGGTTTTACGGCCTATGCCAATACAATCGAAGTATCTAATAAATTAATTAAGGATAACCCGGATTTAATCAAAAGATTTTTAATTGCATCTAATAGGGGTTGGAAAGATTTTTTAGAAAATGATCCGTCTCCTGCTTTTACCTTAATTCAACAATTAAATCCTGATATGCCCCTGGACAAACTGGAATATGCGCATCAAAAAATGATTGAGTATAATATTGTGACTGGTGATGGTGGTCCTATTGGCTCCATGACAGATCAGAGATGGCAGGATTTTTATGAAATGTCTGTAAAACTAGGAATTTATGAAGCTGAATTCGACTATAAAAAAGCTTACACACTTCAATTTTCCAATTAAAATAAAAGCCTTATGTCATTAAGGGTATTAACAGATAGCGATCGTCGCTCTAAACTTAAAAGCGATAAAGAAAAGTTAATTGCCCAGCTTCACAAAGTATCCAAAAAATATAAAGGCGCTCAATCCAATGCCTTAGAAAGCATTGATATAGAAGTATTTCAGCAGGATTTCTTATCTATTTTAGGACCTTCTGGTTGTGGAAAAACTACTATTCTCAAGATGATGTGCGGTTTAGCAAAACCAACCTCTGGTAGAATAGAATGGCCCACATCTAATTTTCAAAACTCCCCTCAAAACCCTGCCAATTTAAGTTTTGTTTTTCAAGAACCCAATTTACTTCCTTGGATGAATGTTTATGAAAATATCAAATTACCTTTAAAAATTTTAAAAGAAGATCCCTACCGCGCTGATGAAAAAATTTATGAGATTATTAATTTAGTGGGATTAAATGGATTTGAACGATACTACCCGAAACAACTCTCTGGGGGTATGAGCATGCGTGTTTCCATTGCGCGAGCTTTAGTTACTCAACCCAAAGTTTTATTAATGGATGAGCCCTTTAGTGCGTTAGATGAGAATAGACGATTTGAACTAAGCCAAGAAATTCTAAAAATTAAAAAGGAAAAAAATCTAACCGTAGTGTATGTGACGCATAGTATTTATGAGTCTGTTTATTTATCTGATCGCATTTATGTGATGCAATCACA
The DNA here is from genome assembly GCA_038124765.1 of Alphaproteobacteria bacterium. Classification (GTDB taxonomy): domain Bacteria; phylum Pseudomonadota; class Alphaproteobacteria; order HIMB59; family HIMB59; genus HIMB59. The sequence continues at coordinate 2,054 of JAYPCO010000034.1, forward strand.
TCCTGGAAAGATATTTAAAGAATTTGATTTTTCCGGAATAGAAAAAAACGAAGACTATCGTTTTTCTAGTGAATTTTTTGAACAAGTAAAAATAGTCTCTGACTCTTTAAAAGGAGTAAAATTTGAATAACCGATTACAGTCAACTTTTATAATTATTTTTGTTTTTGTACTGTGGGAGGTACTGACCCATGCACTTAATATCAAATGGTATTTACTCCCTCCTCCTTCCATGATCCTAGGGTCAATTTTTCAAAATTTTAGTTCCTTAATGGAGTCCATGCTAGTTACCTTAAAAGTAACCTTAATCGCCCTGTCCATGTCAGTATTGATTAGTGTTAGTTTAGCAATTTTGTTTTATCTCTCTAAAATTTTAGAGCGATCCATGATGCCAATCACTGTGGTTCTTCAAGTAACACCGATTATTGCTATAGCCCCTTTAATTTCCATTTGGGTTGATAGCTCAGAAATGGCAACGCTTATTTGTGCATTTTTAGTGGCCTTTTTCCCCCTTTTAACAAACACGATTACCGGTTTAAAAAGCACTGAAAAAAATCATTTGGATTTAATGCGTCTTTACCGAGCCAATAAGTTTGAACTATTGCGCTTTGTAGTTCTTCCTAATGCCCTACCGTATTTTTTATCAGGTTTAAAAGTTAGTACTGGCTTAGCGTTAATTGGTGCGATTGTAGGTGAGTTTGTTATTGGCCCCATCTCGGGACATAGTGGATTAGCATATCGAATAATTGAGTCAGGTTATCAGTTAGAAATTCCCAAAATGTTTTCTTCAGTCGTCTTAATTTCTATTATGGGGATTGTTTTATATAATATCGTAAGACTATTGAGTTATTATATTTTAAAGAATTGGCACTCTAGTTATAGTCAAACAGATTAATTATTGATCAAAATTTATTTTATTAAGAATTCCCAGAACTGTTTTTCTATTATCGGCTATTTTTTGCAAATCTAATTGATCAAAGATAATATTGTTGGAAATATCTTGAACTCTTTGAGAAGGTTTAATGTTTATCGAAACGGGAAACTCATCATTTTCATTGGCATAAATGGTCTGCGCCTCTTCACTGATTAAATAATCGAGTAAAATTTCCGCTTCACTTTTCGTTTCTTCGTTTAGTAGTGCAATTCCTGAAATATTGACATGAGCACCTCTATTTGTTTGATTAGGAAATAAGATAGAAGCCTTATCTAACCAAACTTTCTGATTTTCATCATTCAACATTTGAAAATAATAATAGTGATTGCCAAGACTTATATCGCACACACCTCCATAAATGGCTTTTACCTGATCACGGTCATTACCTTGCGGTTTTCTGGCAAGGTTAGATCGAAGCTGGGTTAGATAATCTTCTAGCCATTGCTCATCGTGATGCTCTAATAAAGAGGCAAAGAGGGAGACGTTATAAGGATGGAAGCCTGATCTAGTGCATATTCTTCCTTTAAATTCAGGGCGTACTAGATCCTCATAGTCCAAATTTTTTATTTCTAAGTCTTTGGATACATAGAAAATCCTAGCTCTTTGTGTTAGACCAACCCACATATCCGTTTGCAAGTAATCAGGAATATTAGATTTTGGTGTTAATTTGATAGCCGCTCCAGCATCGGCTATATCGATTAAATGAGAAATATCAGAGGATAGAAAGATATCAGCAACAGGGTTGTTTCTTTCTAAGATAATTTTTTGAACTAACCCTTTTTGAGAATAAATCCACTCAACCTTCATTCCTGTTTGTTCTTCAAACTCTTTAAGTAAAGGTTCTATGAGTTGGGGCTGACGCTCCGAGTAAACTTTAAGAGTTTTAGAATAGGAATAGGAAACCGGTGATAATAATAAGAGGGTTAAAAAAAGTCTAATTAACATATTGATTGAGTGATTAATTATCAGAAAATTTACTCTTTTTGAATTTAATTATTTTTATAGGCAGTTTTGGCAAGTGCCTATGATTTCTAAATTAGTATGGGATATATTATTCTTATCGAGGCCCATTTTCTTCGTTAACTCTTTAATGGGCGCCTGGGGTTTTTCTTCAATGGTGGAACATTTATTACAAATAAAACCCACAAAAGTTTCATGATTATTTTCATGGAAGCAGGCAACATAACTGTTATTAAAATTTATTCGATGAATAAGGTTTTTTTCGACCAGTTTTTTTAAAACACGATAAACCTGCATCGGTTTTAATAATTGTTGGTGTGTGATGGAATATAGCTCAATTAACTGATAGGCCGTCATAGCTTTATGACCCTTAATGAGCATATTAAAAATATTTTGCTCATAAGAATTAGAAAATTCAATTTTCTTCTTTTTAATATTACTGAGGCATTTTTGGTGTTTAAGGCTTGACATAGTTTGATTTGTTATGTTATAACATCAAAAATTTAAAAGATAAAGTTTTTATGGAACATTTAATTGAAGAAATACAGTGGCTAAAAGACTATGCCATTCTTCGAGGGTTTGTATTTGGTACCGTCCATACAATTATTCCTCTTGTTGGTTTTTATAGCGGTTGGTCAATTAATCGACTTTTAAAAATAGCCTCTAATGGATATATCGCTGGCATTTTTGGAGTAATATTTGCTCATGTTATAGCTGATTTTATCGCGGCTTCTTTAGATCCCCATATGAGAGCAGCCACAATAGGTATAGTAATTGGAGGGCTTTTGCCACTTTCCTTGATCCCTCTATTAGATAAGTATATCACCAAAAGTAAGCACCATATCATTGTCGGCGACCACGAAGATATAAAGAAAGACTTAGAGGATCACCACCATTAAGGCCTAAAATATTAGCTTTTTTGTCTATTGACATAGAAAAAGACCTATATATATTGTGCACCTCATTATGTACGCAGTTCTAAAATCAGTCGGAAAACAGTTTAAAGTATCACCTGGTGATGTTTTAAAGATGGATAAAATTGAAGGAAACGTAGGCGATATGATTTCTTTCAAGGATATCGTTGCTGTTGGTAATGGAGATAAATTCGAATTAGGTTCTCCAGCTGTTCAAGGTGCTGAAGTTTCTGCAAAATTACTTCATCAAACAAGAGATGATAAAATTAGAGTTTTTAGAAAGAATAGAAGAAAACACTTTGAAAGAACCAAAGGTCATCGTCAGTACATTTCAATTTTAAAAGTTATGTCGATTAAATCATCTATTGGTGAAGAAAGCTTTAAAGAGCCAGCAAAGAAAAAAGCTGCAGCAGAAACTCCAAAAGATGCTAAGGCTCCAAAGACTGAAGCAAAAAAAACTGTAAAAAAAGAAACAACTGAGGTAAAAGAGTAACTCATGGCAACAAAAAAAGCAGGCGGTAGTTCGAAAAACGGAAGAGACTCGGCTGGTAGAAGGCTCGGTGTCAAAAAGTTTGGTGGCGAACACGTAATTCCTGGAAACATTTTAGTTCGTCAACGTGGAACAAAATTTTACCCGGGTGATAACGTCGGAATTGGAAAAGATCATACTCTTTTCTCCTTAATTGAAGGCAAAGTTCTGTTTAAGAAATCTCGTAACAGACAGTTTGTTTGCGTTCATTAAGATCTCTTAAACACCTTTTCAAAATAAACTGTTATGTCGTTCATTGATAAAGCTAAAATTTATGTCAAATCTGGCAATGGAGGACACGGCGCTTTAAGTTTTCGCCGAGAAAAATTCATTGAGTACGGTGGCCCGAATGGCGGCAATGGTGGTAAGGGCGGAGATGTAATTTTTCGCGGCTCAAAAAGTGTCAACACCTTACAAAAATATCGTTTCAATCAACACTTCAAAGCACCCAATGGTTTAGGTGGAGCTGGACAATTGAAGACAGGTGCCAGTGGTAAGGATTTAATTTTAGATGTTCCTTGCGGAACAGAGATTTATACGGAAGACATGGAAGTTAAAATCCATGAAATACTTCATGATAATGAGACCTATCATTTTTTACGCGGTGGCCAAGGCGGTAAAGGCAACGCACATTTTAAAAGTTCTACCAATAGAGCGCCTAGAAAATTTCAACAAGGTGAATTAGGCCAAGAAGCTACTATTCGCTTGAAGCTTAAATTATTAGCAGATGTGGGTTTAGTGGGAATGCCTAATGCAGGTAAATCATCCATTTTAAATTTTGTAACCAATGCCAAATCGAAAGTCGCCGATTATGCTTTTACTACCCTGCACCCTCATATTGGAATGGTTCAAAAAGATGACCTTGAGTTTGTGTTAGCGGATATTCCTGGTTTGATTGAAAATGCCAGTGAGGGAAAAGGCCTAGGTCATGATTTTCTTTCTCACGTGGAGCGTTGTAAGATTTTAATTCATGTTGTGGATATGACGGAAAAAAATCCTTATAAAAACTATGAAATTATTCGCCAGGAGTTAGAAAATTATGGAGCGAATATTGAATCTAAAAAAGAAATCATTGCTTTAAACAAAGTAGAACTGTTGGATGAAAAAACAGCAGAGAAAATTAAAAAGAAATTCAATAAAGTGGAGAATAAAGTGTTTCTAGTCTCTGCTGCTACAGGACACCACCTCAATTTAATTACCAATTTATGCTTAGAGTATTTACAAGATGAATAAAACTCTCTTAGCTAAAGCGCAACAATCAAAAATTATTTTGATTAAAGTAGGATCGAACATTCTAGTGAATGATCAACACAATCTTCGCAAAAAATGGCTCGACTCCCTAGTAGAAGATGTTCACAAACTTCAAAAAAAGGGAGCAAAAGTAATTATTGTTTCCTCGGGTGCCATAGCGCTAGGGCGAAAATTAATTTCCAAAAAACGTTTAACTAATCTTCATGAAAAACAAGCTGCCGCTTCGATTGGGCAAATTCAATTATCACAACAATGGCAAAGAGCCTTTGCAAAAGTGAAAATTCAAAGCTCTCAAATATTAGTCACTGCGGAAGATTTAAATGAAAGAAGAAAATATCTCAATATACGCAATACAATATTTTCCTTAATTGATTTAGGGGTAATTCCAATTATTAATGAGAATGATACAACCTCCACTGAAGAAATTCGCTTTGGCGATAATGATAAGTTATCTGCCATGATTGCCAACGCTCTATCTGCAGAAATGTTAATTCTATTATCGGATGTTAAAGGGTTATTTACAGCCAACCCTAAAAAATCAAAAGAGGCAAAGCTATTAACATCTGTGGAAGTGATCGATAAAGAAATTGAAAGTTATATTGATCAAGATATGAGTGAATATGGATCAGGGGGAATGCTGGCTAAAATAAATGCTGCTAAGCTCTGCATGCAATCAGGTTCAACGATGATCATAGCTTATGGTTTAATGAATAATCCGATTGATCATATTACCAATGCAAACTCAACCTGGTTTTACCCTGCTAAAAATATTCTTTCTAGCAGGCAGCAATGGATTTGGAATAGGCCTATTCAAAAATCTATTCTCCATATTGATGAGGGCGCCTGCACTGCCCTATCTAAAAATTCTAGCCTACTTGCAATTGGTGTGAAATCCATAGAGGGTAAGTTTTATCGTGGTGATACAGTCTCAATTCAATACAATAAAAAAGAGATTGCTCGGGGAATGATTAACTATGATTTTAAAGAAATGGAATTGATTAAAGGTAAAAAATCTAACGAAATCAGTACTATTCTAGGATTTATCCGTGAAGACGAGGTTGTTCATAAAGATAACTTAGTCTCCTCTCGCTAACCATGAACCACTTATTAGAAAATATTTTTAAAGAGTCTAAAAAGGCCTCGAGTGATATTCAAAAACTCTCATCCGACCAACGCAGTAAAATTCTAATGAATATCAGTGGCTTTCTTCAAATTAATATTCCTCAAATCTTAGAAGCAAATAAGCTAGACATCGAAAATGCAAAAAAAAATAATATCTCAGAAGCGATGATTAATCGTCTGATGCTTAATGAAGATAAAATTAAAAAACTTTGTGGGGATGTTGAAAAGATTGCTTTAATGACAGATCCCTTAAATCAAATCTTAGAGAAATGGGTAAATTCAAATAACGGACTTGCCTTTGAAAAAATTTCAGTCCCGATTGGTGTCATTGGAATTATTTATGAATCAAGACCGAATGTAACCATTGATGCGGCATGCCTGTGTATTCGATCTGGTAATATTGCAATTCTTCGTGGTGGCTCGGAGTGTATAGAAACTAATCGAGTCTTATACTCCTGTATTAAACAGTCTCTAGAAGATTTAGAATTAAATCCGTATCTTGTGTGTTTTATTGATCAAACAGATCGATCTTTAGTTCAAGAGCTTTTACAGGCAGAGGGTCATGTGGATGTTATTATACCAAGAGGGGGGAAATCTTTAATTCAAACGATTTCTGAAAACTCTAAAGTACCCACAATTAAACATTTAGAAGGTATTTGTCATACAGTTTGGGATGATGGTTTTTCAAAAGAGGAAGCTGCCAAAATTATTTTAAATGCAAAATTACGCCGACCTGAAATTTGTGGCGCTACAGAGACGTTATTAATTCATCAAAATCACTCAACAGAGGAAATAACTTATGTTTTAGATAGTTTAAAATCTCAAGGTTGTGAAATTATTGGATGTGATCAACTTGAAAAAATTTACAAAGTTGACCGCCTGGCCAATACTGCTGATTGGTCAACAGAGTATCTGGATAAAAAATTATCAGTAAAAATTATTGAAAACATTGAAGAATCTGTGAACCACATCAATACTTACTCAAGCGGGCATACAGAAAGTTGCCTGACGAATAATACCAGTTCAATTAAATATTTTTTTGCTAACTGTAAAAGCGCTATTCTTATGCATAACGCCTCCACACAATTTGCCGACGGAGGAGAATTTGGATTTGGAGCTGAAATTGGAATTTCGACAGATAAACTCCATGTTCGCGGACCCGTAGGTGCCAAACATTTAACCACTTTTAAGTATCAAGTGTCAGGAAAAAACACTATTCGGCCCTAATGAGTGTTCAAGAAAAATTAAAACTAATTAAAAATCAATTATCTTATCTGCAAGCTTTAGAAAAGGAGCATGTAACCCACACTATTAAGCATACAATTTATGAACTTGAGAAAAATAATTTATTTAATGATCAAGAATTAGATGAATTGAATAAAGTTATATTAACAACAGAGTTATTTAATAACTTATATTTTAAATATAACAAACAAAGATTAAATAACTCGGGTGTTATTTATCTCGATGAGGAAAATGATCATCAATTTGTCCTCTCCCTACTTTTAAATTTTAAATTAAGAATTCCTATTGCGGTTCATTTATACAATGATCAACAAAAAAAATGCTATGAATTATTTATTCAAGCTTTAAATGCGAATAATATTGAAACTTCATTTTTAGCAAAATTAAATGAATAAAAAGTTTGGACTATATGGAGGATTTTTTAATCCATTTCACGAGGGTCACCTACATGTCATTCAATCATCCATGCAATATTTGTCCCTACAAAAACTTTTCGTTTTACCCACCTATCAAAATCCACTAAAAGAAAACATTCATCAGGACTCTATTCAAACACAAATTAAAAATTTACGAGATAATCTCTCATCATACCCAGTGAAAGTTTCAGATTTTGAATACAGACATAGTATTCAATCTACCCATGAACTTTTAAAAAAAATTCAAACTAAATGTAGTCTTGATCGTTTTTATTTAATCATGGGCCTAGATCAATTAGGGCAATTACATTTATGGAAGAATTATCAATGGATAATTGAAAATATTAGTATTTGCGTTATCTATAGACCGAGGTATGATAAATTCATTGAAAATTCAGAAATATTCAACAA
>JAYPCO010000035.1:0-9381 GCA_038124765.1 Alphaproteobacteria bacterium
GAAAGAAATATAACCCAGTCTCACAATTTGCACAAATGACTTCGGATCATTTAGTATTTAGATTTTAATTCTTTTAACACTTAATTTTTAAAAATTAAATTAATTTATGGTCCAACGCTCTCCATAAATACCAAGAGACCACTGACCTATAGGGTTTCCATTTTTGAGATATTTTTAAAATTTTATTATCATCATCGCTTTTTAATTTATAGAGTTTGATCGTTGCCTTACGCAAACCAAGATCTTGTATTGAAAAAACATCCATTCTCCCCAAAGAAAATATAAGAAACATTTCCGCTGTCCATCTACCAATGCCTTTAATTTTTGTTAGTTCATTTATAATTTCTTCGTTTTCCATTGAATAGAATTTAGAGAAATTAATTTGTTTGTTTTTATATTTAAATGTGAGTTCTTTTAAGAAAGTCAGCTTGTTTCTAGATAGTCCATGATGTTTATGGTCTTCTATGTTTATTGAATCAATTTTTTCAATAAATTTTTTATTTGATTTCACGCCTTTCATAAATTTACTCCATATAGATCTAGCGGCTTTTACAGATAATTGCTGACCGACGATCTCTCCACACAGCTTTAAAAAGTGCTGATTGTTTGTCAGTTTTTTAGTTTTTAGGAAAATACAATTTGGATCTGCCTCCAGTATTTTAGATAACTTTGAATCATTTTTTATTAAATGATTAAATATTTTGCGCATCGACGATGTTTTAGTTTCTAGAAATAATTTTTGGAACTGAATCTATTAATGTTTTGGTATATTCATGTTGGGGGTTATTGAAAATTTCGGATGAATTTCCATACTCGACAATTTTGCCATTATACATAACGATTAAGCGATCACTCATGTATGAGACAACAGATAAATCATGGCTGATAAATATCATTGAAAGATTAAACTCTTCTTTTAAGTCTTTTAATAAATTTAAAATTTGTGATTGAATAGACACATCGAGCGCTGAAACAGGTTCGTCTGCAATAATTATTTTAGGTTTTATTATTAAAGCTCTAGCAATTACTAATCGCTGCCTTTGCCCCCCTGAAAACTCATGTGGGTATTTTGACAAAACATTCTCTGAAAAACCGACTAGCTCACAAATCTCTTTACATTTCTGATATCTTTCTTTCTGGGACAAGTTTCGATAATGAATTTTCAAGGGTTCGTCTAAAATATTCAAAATGCTTAGTCGTGGGTTTAACGAACTATATGGATCTTGAAAAATTAATTGGATATCTTTTTTAATAGGTATTAAGGAATGATAGTTGAGGCTTTGTATCTCTTTATCATTATAAATAACTCTGCCTTGATAGTCTTGATCTAGTTGAGTTAATACTCTTGCCAGCGTGGACTTACCACACCCAGACTCGCCCACTATCCCCAATGTCTCTCCAGCAAATAAATCAAAATTAATATCAAAAAGAACCTGCTTAAGTATTTTATCGTTGCTTGATATGAATGACTTATTTATGTTGCAAATTTTTAATTGGGATTCCAGCATCTAACCTCATGCCCTAACTCTAAATCGTTTAGTTTTGGCGATTCTAAATAGCATTGATCGGTTTTAAAGCTACATCGATCGTAAAAATAACAACCCTTTTTTCTATCGGAGGGGTCTAAAACTCTTCCAGGGATAGTTGGTAATCTGTTTGGGTTTTCTCCTATATGGGGAATGGAGTTTAATAACCCGTTGGTATAAGGATGTTTTGGTTTTGAAAAAATTTGATTAGCTGTTCCATGTTCAATAATTTTGCCTGCATACATTACATAAACATATTCACAAACCTCACTAACAACAGCTAAATCGTGTGTTATAAGCAAAACTGACATATTATTTTTCTTTTGAAGTGAGGTAATTAATTTCAGTATTTGGGCTTGGATTGTTACGTCTAATGCTGTGGTAGGTTCATCCGCAATTAACAATTCAGGGTTGCAGATCATGGCCATTGCAATCATTACCCTCTGTCTGATCCCCCCCGATAATTCGTGTGGGTATTGATTATACCTTTTTGTGGGTTCGGTAATTCCGACATTTTCAAGTGCCTCGATACATTTATTATACTTTTCATTTTTATTGAGATTTTTTTCATGAATTAATAAAACTTCATTTAATTGCATACCAATCGTATAACTAGGATTTAAACTAGTCATGGGCTCTTGGAATATCATTCCAATATCTTTGCCTCTTAAGTTGTTTAGTTGTTTTTTTGAAAATTTAAGCAAATCATTGTCATGATACAAGATGGAACCACTCTGATACTTTAAAGGTGGGCTCTCATTTAATTGAGAAATTGATAATGCAGTAATGCTTTTCCCACAACCCGACTCTCCGACGAGTCCAACAATCTGCCCTTTTCTGATTTTTAAATCTAAATTTTCTACTAAATTTATACTGGTATTTTTGTCTAACTGAGATGCAATGTTTAAATTTTTAATTTCAAGTAAGTTGCTTGCCATCAATCAAAAACAGATTTTGGAAAGTAACATGAGACAACCCAATTGGGCATATCAACAATTTCACTTATTCGAAGATCGGCACAAACACTGCAGAACATATATGCCTTTTCAGCAGGTATATTAAATTTTTGTCCTAATAGGTCGATCATTCTTCGAACAGCGTTTTTAGACCCTTCCATTAAATCCTCTCCGATGCCCGTGGTAGCAAAATAACCTGATTTATCAATATGATTTGATACTGGCCCCGAAGTTTCAAATTGAGGTGTAGCAATTTTCATATTCTTATGAAGTTTTACTTTTATAACAACACTCATAGGGCTTTCAATGGCAGTTCCGCAAACCTCCCCATCTCCTTGTGCGGCGTGAGTATCGCCCAGTGAAAGCAAACCTCCCGGCACCTGAACAGGAAATAAAACTTTTGAACCTTTTGATAAATCTTTTATGTCTAGATTACCTCCGCAGTGTCTTGGTGGAACGACAGTATGATTACCCGGCTCATTTAGTGCTAGACCAATGGTTCCCACAAAAGGCTTGAGTGGGACTTTTCCGTATTTTGAGTATGAAGATATAGTTGGATTATTTTTATCATAGGACCAAATATTTAAATCTGGATTTTTAAAATCGTCTGCTAATAAACCAAACCCTGGAATGATTGCCGTCCAACCCCATCCTGAGGAAATAAAATCTAGAAACTCTACTTCAATCACATCTCCTACTTCGGCGCCCTCAACAAATAATGGACCAGTGACAGGATTGACTTTTCCAAAATCAAGTGTCTCTACATCTTTAACTGTCGAAGATGAATTTAATTGAGCGCCTGAAGAATCAATAGTTTCAATTTCTAAAATTTCATTCGATTTAATATGCTTAACGGGTTGAATCGCGTTATCCCAACCAAAATGATGATGGATAGAATGAATAGTATGATGAGAATGTGACATAACCTTATTGCTCCTTTTTAAAACCCTGGGGTTTTAACCCCAGGGTATTATTTTATATTTTTATTTTACTTTGACGTAGTCGTAATGTACTGGGATATGTGTAGGATCAACAAATAATCCATTATTATCAGCAGTTATACGATCTGAGTGCATTGTAACTCTAAGTTCATTAAAGACTGGAACCCATGGGGCTTCTTCCATGATATCTATATAGATAGATCTCCATAACTCTAATCGCTCATCAGATTTATCTGCCTGGAACATACCATCAGCAACTCTTGATTTTTCATCAAGCGCTTCATTACAATACCATGCCCAGTTCCAACCTCCTGGAACAGCTCCGCCACACCCTAGGATAGGTCCATAGAAGTTTGATGGATCTGGAAAGTCTGCAATCCAGGCCATACCACCTGACCACAATAATGGTGCTTGATCTGGCTCACCGCCTGCAGCAATTACAGTAGACTGTGCAAGGCTTTTGATTTCAGCTTTAATTCCAATTTCTGCTAAATCCTTTTGAATTGATTGAGCAATCCTTGGGTTTGGATCAGTATTCATGTTCCAAAGCTCCGTGGCAAAACCATCAGCAAAACCAGCCTCAGCTAAGAGTTTTTTTGCTCCTGCTGGGTCATAGGAATATCCTGAATAGTTATTGTCGTATCCTGGCATTGCCGGAGGTAGCGGCTGATTTGCAGGCTCCGCTCTACCGTTAACAATCTGCACAATACGATCTTTGTTAATTGCCATATTTAATGCCTGTCTTACTTTAACATTATCAAAAGGAGCCACATTGACATTAATACTTAGATAGCCGGTATGAAGCTGATCACCAATGACGATTAAATCTTTGTTTGCAGGATCATTGACTACATCAAGATAGTTAGCTGGGGGAATACCATCGCCCAGAATATCAACCTCACCCTTTTGTAGTTTCAATAACGCTACGGATGGCTCTAGTCCTACTTGGAATTCAATTGAATCAAGATTAGGAACACCGGGTTTAAAGTAGTCAGCATTTTTTTCAAATACCACTCTTTGGCCAAGAGACCACTCTTTGAGTTTATATGCGCCTGTACCTACTGGGTGTGTGCCAAAATCTTGACCATATTTTTCGACTTCTTCTTTTGGAACTGCAAAAGAAAAGTTGATAGCAACAACATGTAAGAATGTTGCATCAGGCTGCGATAGCTTAATCACAACGGTATGGTCATCGGGTGTAGTAATCCCACTTAGTTCACTTGCACCACCAGATGCCATTGCATCAAATCCGTCTATACTCCAAAAAAATCCGCCACCAGGGCTTTGAGTTTCAGGATTTACTGCTCTTTCAATTGAATATTTGATATCGCCTGCAACAAGCTCTCTGCCATTATGAAACTTTACTCCTTTTCGAAGTTTAAAAGTGTAAGTCATACCGTCATCAGAAACTGTGTAACTTTCAGCAAGATCAGGTGTTAGATTAGTAGTGCCTGGTTCATAGTCCATTAGGCCATCAAATAAACTTTTAATCATTGACCAGTTTTGCCAGTCATATCCAATTGCAGGATCAAGTGTTGATACATCATCTTTGTATGAAACAACCATTGAGCCAGATGCATAAGTTTGTGTTGAGTAACCTAAAAATGAAAGCACACTAATAAATAATACTAATGCTTTTTTCATGCATTCCTCCTATATTTATAGTTGAAGAAAAAGTATACATGATTTATTCGTTCTACAGAAAATAATTTTGTATATTGAACTAAAATTAAATAATGAAGAATCTTAAAAGTTTTTTAAAGAAAATTTTTTCTAATGGGTTAGATATTTTTGCGATCGTTTTCATTCTTTTATTAATTTTAGCATCCATTTTTGCCCCTTTAATTGTTCAATACTCTCCTGACGATCAACTATTCGAGGGTTTAACGCTGCAAGGTGCGCCCATTGCTCCAGGGCAAGAATTTTTATTAGGCACAGACCTGTTAGGAAGAGATTTATTTTCTAGAATAGTTTATGGAGCCAGAACATCCTTATTAATAGGTGTGATTGCAAACTCTGTTTCAGTTTTGATTGGAACTATCCTCGGTTTAATTGCAGGGTATTTTGGTAAAATTTTTGAAACTTTAATCATGAGATTTACGGACCTCATGATGGCATTTCCTGCCTTACTTCTTGCGATAGCTCTAGCTGCTATACTAAAACCAAGCTTATGGATTGTTGCACTGGTTATAACTTTAGTTAATTGGGTACAAGTATGTAGGGTGATTTATAGCCAAACTATTTCGCTAAAAGAAAAGGATTTTGTTTTAGCTGCCAAGGGGTATGGGGCCAGTAATTTCAAAATTATATTTAATCATATTCTGCCTCATACATATCCAACCATGATTGTTTGGGGGACCTTAGGAATATCTACAACAGTTTTGCTGGAAGCAACTTTATCTTTCTTGGGCATTGGCGTTCAACCCCCTACACCTTCCTGGGGTGGTATCATTTTTGAAAGTCAATCTTATTTCGTCGATGCACCTTGGCTAGTTTTTATCCCTGGAGCAATGATTGTCTTGTTAGCATTAAGTTTTAATATTATTGGGGACAGTTTAAGAGATTTTTTTGACCCAACCCAACGAGGTAAAAATTGATGCTTAGTTTTATTTTAAAAAGACTCTCATATGCGATTTTAATTTTAATTGGTATAACTTTTATTACATTTATTCTCACCTATATTATCCCCGCTGACCCAGTCAGAATGATAGCTGGTAGAAGCGCAACAGCTGAAACTGTGGAATCAATTAGACAACAATTAGGATTAGATAAACCGTTAATTGAGCAATACATAAACTATTTATCAAATTTAGTTCAAGGCGATTTAGGCAGATCCTATGTGCAAAAAACTGAAGTAAATGTATTAATTTTAAGCAGACTGCCTGCCACATTGCTTTTGATGGTTGGAGCAATTTTTTTTGAACTTTTAATTGGTTTAACAGTGGGCATCGCCTCTTCCGTGAAAAGGAACACGGCTTTGGATAGAACACTGACAACTATTTCATTTTTAGGAATATCTGCTCCTCAGTTTGTAGTCGGATTAATTCTACTTTATGTTTTTTCATACCACTTTGATATTTTCCCCTTAGGGGGTTATGGGACGCTAATGCATTTAATTCTTCCCGCTTTGACACTAGGGATTACGGGGGGTGGATGGTATGGGAGGATGACTAGGTCCAGCATGATTGATGTTTTGCATCTTGATTACATCAGAACGGCAAAGGCCAAGGGCGCCAGCTCATCAAGAGTGGTTTTTGTGCATGCTCTTAGAAATGCCATACTACCGATTATTGCCATGATTGGATTAGACATAGGAATTTTTATGAGTGGCGCAGTTGTAGTTGAGTCGGTTTTTGGATGGCCTGGTATTGGACAACTAGCATGGCAAGCTATTCAAAGATTAGACATCCCAATCATTGTGGGCGTTACTATGGTATCTGCAATTTTTATTATACTGGGGAATTTAATTGCCGATATAGCTAATGCCTATGCCGATCCAAAAATAAAAATCAAATAGCTACTAAAAGATCTTTTTTAAAATCCTCGATATCTTGGATTGAGGTGGAATAATTTGTAACAAACCTTCGAATATTAGGGCCAAGTGCCTTCCAGTCATAAAAATAATATTTTTGATTTCTAAGTTTAGTCGCTATTTCATCATTAATATTTACAAATAACTCGTTGCCTTGAACTTTCTCAACCACCTCTAACTTATTTTTTTTAAAAATATTACTCAACTCTTGAGCTCTATCGTTTGCGTTCCGTGCATTAATTAGCCATAAATCTTTTTCAAAATATTTTTCAAATTGACAAGATATATATCTAGTTTTGGAATTTAAATGACCTGATTGTTTTTGTTTATTGATAAAATTATTTTTAGAAGATTTAAAAAAGATTACAGCCTCAGCATTAATACAACCATTTTTGGTCCCTCCAAAAGACAATACACCTATTCCACTTTTCCAAGTTAGTTCTGCAGGTGAGCAGTTTTCATTAATTAATGCGTTTGCAAACCTTGCTCCGTCCATATGAAGAATTATATTTTTGCTTTTGGCAATATTGGATAGTTCCCTGATTTCATCTATGGAGTATGTTGTTCCGTTTTCTGTCAGTTGCGTGATGCTAAGGGCTTGTGGCAAGGATGCGTGTGGATTATTAACATCAACCGAATCTATAAAACTTTTTGCTTGATCTATTGAAATCTTCGCGCTTTTCCCATCAATTAAAATAAGTTGCCCCCCTCCAGTAAAAAAGGATACAGCGCCAGCTTCATCACAATTAATATGACTTAAGGGATGGCATATTACACCACCAAAACTATTAACAAAAGAAGAGAGCGCTAATGCATTTGCAGAGGTGCCACTGTTCACAAAATAAACTTCACAATTGGTCTCAAAAATTTCATTTATTTTAATTCTTACTTTTTTTGTTGTTTCATCTTCACCATAAGGGAAGTCCGAATAAGAATTTAAATTTACAACTGCTTCTAATATTTCTGGGGATGCAGGTACATAATTGTCAGATGAAAAAAACTTATTCAAAACTGAATAAATATATTTGAATTACCATAAAATTAAAAACAGATTAAAATTTAAGTAATTTAAATTACTTAAAATAGATTGAAATTATTGATTTTTAATGAACTCGGCCCCTTATACTTTTAGTAAATTTTGAAAACTTTCAAAAAAATTACCGTTACTACCAGCTAATCGAATTTTACCCTGATCTAAATATATAATTTCATCA
Source organism: Alphaproteobacteria bacterium (assembly GCA_038124765.1). Taxonomy (GTDB): domain Bacteria; phylum Pseudomonadota; class Alphaproteobacteria; order HIMB59; family HIMB59; genus HIMB59. The sequence continues at coordinate 8,170 of JAYPCO010000035.1, forward strand.
GCAAGTTGTTTGGCTAATTCAAAATCATGCAATGTCAGTATTAGTGTCTTATGCTTTTTTTCTTCATTTAATAAATTCAGCAATAATTTTTCATTTTGTAAATCTAAACTTTGGTTCGGTTCGTCCATAATAATTAAGTCTTGGTCAAAACTCATTAATCTTGATAAATAAACTTTTTGTTTTTCACCGCCAGACAAAGTAGTAAATTTCTGATTTTTTATTTTGTCTATACCAAATTTTTTATACCAAGAGTAATTAGTTTGGCTATTTTTTATTTTTTGTAAAATATGAAAATTAAAATCAACTGTATTATCAAACCAAATTGGTTTTTGAAAAAGCATCGGGATAGATCCTTCCATAGCAAACGTTGATTGTCCTCTTGTCGGTAAAATTAATTGATTTATTATTTTCAAAAGAGTCGATTTACCTGATCCATTTTTCCCCATTATGACAAAACATGAGTTTTTTTTAATTTTTACTGAGATATTCGATAAGATTTCTTTTTGATTAGAGTTTAAAAAAATTTTGTTCAATTCGATCATTAGTTTTTGGCTTTCAAAAAATTAATCATAAATGAAATGATTAAGGAGATAGAAATCAATATTAGTCCCAGTATAAAACCGGTTAGAATATTCCCTTTGGCGGTTTCTAAAGCAATCATTGCAGTCATATTTCTAGTAACATGATCTATGGAGCCTCCGACTATTGCGGCTGCACCGTATTCACTGATCGCCCGTCCAAAGCCAATTAAAAGTATTGTGAGATAGACACCTGATTTATTTTTTAGCAACAGCTTAATTAAATCTAATTTTGATGCCCCATAGGACAATAACTCTTCTCTAAAGGGAGGGTATTCTACCTCCACATATTGAATAATTAGGGTCATCATGATTGGTAAAATGATCACAAATTGGGCAATTATCATGGCTGTGGGCGTGTATAAAATTTCCATCCAGCCCAAAGGGCCCGATCTACTGATCAGTAAATAAACCAACAAACCAGCACATACTGGGGGTATAGAAGTTAAAGAGCCTAGTACAGAGACAATTATTTTTTTTAACTGGAATGAATTAATGGCTATCCAATAGCCCAGAATAATGGAAGTTATAAATGCAAGTAAGGTGGAAAACAGACTTACATGCAGGGAGATAAAGACCGACTCGATTACTTGATTATAGTTAAGCATTTAATTTACAAGCCTAAATATAATTA
>JAYPCO010000036.1:0-9167 GCA_038124765.1 Alphaproteobacteria bacterium
ACGCTCATACCGACTTTATTATAGCCGTTATCAACGTATAAAATTTCTCCTGTAACGCCTTTAGATAAGTCGCTCATCAGATAAACGGCAGATTTACCAATATCATCCAATGTTAACGGTTTTTTGATGGGAGAATTTTCAATTGTATAATTATAAATTTGTCGAGATTTATTGATCACGGCTCCGGCTAAGGTTCTCATTGGCCCCGCAGAAATAGCATTTACTCGGATCCCTCGATCCCCCATATCTACAGCTAAATATTTTATAGATGTTTCGAGAGCTGCTTTAGCAACGCCCATAACATTATAGCTTTGCATATATTTTGTAGATCCATAGTAACTTAGGGCCATGATGGATGCACCATCATTCATTTTGGGCGATAGGATTTTGATCATCTCTGTTAACGAATAAGCAGAAATATGCAGCGTTTTTAAAAAATTATCTTTTGTTGTATGAAGATACTTACCGGATAGTTCATTTTTATCTGAGTAAGCTACTGCATGAACAAAAAAATCAATATTATCCTTTAAGCTGTCTCTTAATTGTTCAAGCGACCCAGTGTCTGAAACATCGCAGGGCATTATTCCTAAACAGTTTACTTTTTGAGATAAGGGTTCAACGCGTTTTTTGATAGAGTCGTTTTGATACGTCAGGTACAGGCTCGCGCCTTCATCATTTAAACACTTAGTAATTCCCCAGGCTATCGAATGATCGTTGGCAATACCAACGACTAAACCTTTTTTACCTTCTAATACTTTAGTCATTATAACTTGTGATGTAGATTGAGGCATTAGTACCACCAAAGCCAAAACTATTAGATAAAATAGAATTAATTTTTACATCGTTTTTGTTTTCTCTTAGGATATTCATGCCTTCAGCCTTTTCATCAAGATTAGAAATATTTGCAGACTCAACCATAAAATTATTTTCCATCATCAATAAAGAGTAAACAGCTTCCTGAACACCAGTTGCCCCTAGGGAGTGCCCGGTTAAAGATTTAGTTGAACTAATTGGAGGCACCTTATCTCCAAAGACATTTCTTATTCCTTGAAGCTCAATCATATCTCCCACGGGAGTAGAGGTACCATGTGCATTGATATAATCCACTGGTCTGCCTTGTGTTGCCATTTGCATGCAGCGAACTGCACCCTCCCCAGAAGGTTGAACCATATCATGGCCATCAGAAGTTTGTCCAAAACCTTGAATTTCAGCGATTATATTAGCGCCTCTTGCTTTAGCGCTATCCAAACTCTCAACTACTAAAACGCCTGCACCGCCACCAATTACAAATCCATCACGATCAGCATCGTAAGCTCTGGAGGCAATTTCAGGTGTTTCATTATATTTGCTAGAGAGTGCACCCATCGCATCAAATAAAATAGACATTGTCCAGTGAGTTTCCTCACCGCCACCAGCAAATACAATTTCTTGTTGCCCGTGTCTAATTAAATCGTAGGCGTTACCAATGCAATGTAAGCTTGTAGAACAAGCAGAGCTAATAGAATAATTTACACCTTTAATACCAAAAGGAGTTGCAAGTGTGGCAGAGTTTGTGGAGGACATAGTTCGGGTAACCATGTAGGGTCCAATTTTTTTTACGCCTTTTTCTCTGGCGATATCAAATGCTTGCTGTAATTGAAATGTCGATGGCCCACCTGATCCCATCACAATACCTGTATTAATATTGGATACGAGTGATTGATCAAGACCTGAGTGTTCAATGGCTTCTTGCATTGCAATATGGTTATAGGCAGCACCTTCTCCCATAAACCTTAGAATTTTACGATCAACATGCTCTTCAGTGTTTATATTGGGTTTACCATGTACATGGCTTCTCATTCCTAATTCTTCATATTCTTTACAATGAGAAATTCCAGATTTGACTTCTTTTAAACTTTTTAAAACTTCTTTTTTATTATTTCCAATACAAGATACGATTCCGTATCCAGTAATAACGACTCTTCTATTGTTGCTCACTAAATAATCCTACTCTTAAATCATTGGCGTGATAGATAATTTTATCTTCATGTAAAATTTGACCATCACCATATCCAATCGAAAATCCTTTTTTACTAAGTGATTTCTTTAAACTTACTTTATATTGAATAAGTTTTTTATCAGGCTTAATTTCCTCGACAAATTTTATTTCTCCTACGCCCAGCGCTCTCCCTTTGCCGGGATAGCCTAACCAACCTAAGTAAAAACCTAACATTTGCCATAATGCGTCTAACCCCAGGCAACCTGGCATAATCGGATCCCCTAGAAAGTGACACTCAAAAAACCATAACTCCGGCTTAATATCTAATTCAGCAATAATTTCGCCTTTTCCGTGTTCTCCTCCGTCTTTATTGACTTGAGTAATGCGATCAAACATTAACATGGGGGGCGCAGGCAGTTGAGCATTCCCCGGGCCGAATAAATTACCCTTGCCGCATTCAATGATATCGTCGAACGAATAGCTTGTTTTAGGCGTATGTGTATTCATTTTAATGGGCGCAATTAGCGCTCGATAATTGTAGTTTGTTTATATCTGATGTCAAAAGATCAATCAGGGAAATTTCATTTGCTATTTCTACTTTTTCTTTTGCTAAAGCAAAAATAATTTTGGTACAAGCCAAAGAAGTTACAAATCCTGCAACAGGGCCAATCATAGCACTATTTAAACATCGATGATTTTGATCAGTGATTGGAAATAGACATTTAAAACAAGCTGTATTTTTTTTGGAATAGTCTTGGGCAAAATAAATACCTTCTGTGGAGTTGATAGATACCGAAACATATGGCAGTGAATATTTTTTAGCATAAATAGAGGAGAAAATTTTATTTTGATGGCTGTCAGTACAATCTAAAATTAAATCACATTTTGGAAAACTATTCTGTTTTACAAAAGTTTCAAAATCTAAAGCATACTCATTAATCTGACTGACATTATTGATGTTGGAAAGTTTTAATTTAGAGATAACTGATTTTAATTTGCCAATATCTTTATGGTCATAATTTATTTGACGGTGAAGATTGGACTGCGCAACTGTATCATGGTCAATTAAAGAAATATGGCCAATACCCGCTCGTACTAAATACTGAGAGGCAATAGTTCCTAGAGCGCCTAAACCTATTATAAAAATTTTTTTTTGGGATAGGTTTTGTTGCCCTTGTTCATCTACGCCCGGCACAATAATTTGTCTTGCAAATTGATCTATTAGATTATCACTGAGTTCCTGTTGAGCCAAAGCCGCCACTCCCTCTCGTTGTTGATGTTAAATCTGTCACTATTTCTAAATTAGTTTTTTGGAACTCTGCAACCACTATTTGCGCTATTCTCATTTGATGCTCAATCTTAAACTCTTTGTTGCTATGGTTAATTAATATTACTTTAATTTCCCCACGATAATCTGCATCTATCGTTCCTGGTGTATTTAAAACAGTAATTCCATTTTTTGCGGCCAAGCCACTTCTCGGGCGGACTTGAACCTCGTAGCCTTGCGGTATTTCAAAAAAAAGACCCGTTCCAATTACTTTTGTCTGCTGCGGTGAAATTATTTCGGCCCCATCCGGCAAGTAGGCCCTGATATCCATCCCCGCACTTGATGCAGTTTCGTATTGAGGAAGTTCAATGGAAGGATCTAGTAATTTAACTTTGATAAGGGGGTTATTTTGCATTTTCAAGCTTAATTATAGTATCGATAATTTTATTGGCAAAAACAGTTTTAGATACATGCCCTAAATTGTATTGCAAACCTGATTTGGATAAAAGCATTCCATTATTTTTAAGATTGTTAAAAATATTATTTTTAGCGGTAGGGTAGTTCAATACCATGTAATCACATTTTTTTTTCTTTAATTTAATTTGTGCGTTGTTAAAAACATCATGGGTTTCATAGGCAAAACCTATGGTTATCGCAGGCTTGACTTTACCAGAAGAAATTGTTTTTAAGACATCAGGATTATTAATCAGTTTGATGGTGAGACCATTTTTGGTTTTAATTTTTTTACTACTAAAATTTTTCACTTTATAGTCGTTTACTGCAGCATTGAATATCGCCAAATCAACATTTTTATATTTTTTGGCTTCCTGCAACATTGATTTAGCATTAGGTGTAAAAATATATTGAACTTTACTGGATTTAATTAACTTTGCTGATACATATCCATGTAAGCATATAACTTTAAATTTTTTTTTTAGAAGACTTCTAATTAATGCCACTCCTTGTTGACCAGAAGATTCATTAGAAATATATCTAACTGGGTCTATGTATTCGCGTGTAGATCCAAGTGTAATAAGTGCAGTTTTCACTGAGCTTTAATGATTTTAATAACTTCTAGGGGATCTACGAGACGACCACTGCCATATTCTCCGCATGCCAGTGAACCATCGTCTGGGCCAATAAATTCATGCCCGTATTCTTTACATTTATTAATATTATTTTGGGTAATAGGGTTTGCCCACATCTCTTTATTCATGGCAGGGGCAATCAATACCTTTTTATTTGCGGCAATCATACAGGTAGTTGCTAAATCATCGCAAATCCCATTTGCAAATTTAGAAATTAAATTTGCTGTAGCTGGATAAACAACAATATGCGAGTTATCTCTGGCCAGTTTAATATGGCCAATATTTTGTTCCATATCTAAGTCAAAAAGTTCTGAGTAAATCTTTTTTTTGGCAATCGACTCAATCAGCAGTTTGGAGACAAATTGAAATGTATTTTGGGTGGCAATAACTTCATAGTCAATAGACTGGCGTTGAAGCTCTCGAATTAGGTCCAAGGCTTTGTAACAACCCACACTACTACTTATTATTAGTAAAATTTTCATTTTTTCTGCACTATATATATGCTGTTCGCACCAGAAAGGAAATCAATAGTTTCAAGGTTTAGAAAGCCTGCATTTTCTAACTCTTCCTGAATTATACCTTGTGTGGGGAATTGTTTTATACTATCTGCCAAGTATTGATAGCTATGTCTGTCTTTCGCAATAATACTTCCTGAAAAAGGTAAAAATCCTTCTAAAAAGAACTTATAGGGTTTTTGCAAAAGTTCGTTTTTAGGCATCCCAAATTCCATAAAAAGAAACAACCCTTTTTGTTTTAAGCACCTATAAATTTCCCTAAATGCAACTTTTCTATCCTTAAAATTACGTACCCCATAAGTACAAGAGATGGTTTGAAAATAATTTTTAGGATAGGGGAGTTTCTCCGCATAGCCTACTTGATAGTCTATTTTTTTCTTATTGTTTTTTTGTTTAGAAATTTCGTGCATGGTTGCAATTGGATCGAGCGCAAATAGGTTTTTAGATTGAGGGAGTAAATTAAAAATATCTCCTGTCCCACTTGCAATATCTAAGATTTTTTGATTTTTTTTGTGCCTTGTGTTCAATTGATCAACAAAATACTTTTTCCAAAGTCGATGTATCCCGAAGCTCATCACATCGTTCATCAAATCATACTTAGCATTAGAGACAGTTTGAAAAATGTCTGTAATATTATAAGAATTTGAATTAATTTTATCTTTCATGCCTGAATTACCAGAAGTAGAAACTACAATAAGATATTTAACTTCAAAAGTTAATGGAAAAAAAATTTTATCAATACAAAAATCATCTAAAAAATTAAGAAAGAACCTTAATCATCTGCAATTAGATTTCATCACAGGAAAAACGATTAAGAAAGTTTGGCGTATTGCAAAATATATTATTATAGAAATTCAAAATCAAAAATATTTAGTTATTCATTTAGGCATGAGTGGTCGATTAAAATATTTTGAAAAAAATAAATACTTATCAGAAAAACACGATCATGTATTGCTTACCTTTGATAAATTCTTAGTCGTGTTTAATGACCCTAGACGTTTTGGAATGTTTTTTATGCTAGAAAGTAATTTAGATCTTACAAATTTTTTTCAACATTATGGAGTTGATTTATTACAAGACCAATACTCTGCTGCAGATATACACCAGCAACTGGTAAATAAAAAAATTAGTTTAAAACAAGCATTACTCGACCAAAGTATTTTTGTAGGCATAGGAAATATTTATGCCAATGAGGCTTTGTTTCATGCGCGATTAGACCCTCGCCGTCTTACGAATACTTTAAAAAAAGAAGAGGTTCTAAGATTAATTAGATCTAGTATTCATGTTTTAAAGCTTTCTCTTAAAAATGGAGGGTCATCTATCAATGACTACAAATCACCCGATGGCACGCTTGGAAGTTTTCAAAATTTCTTTCGGGTTTACCAAAAATCTGAAATTAACTTTAATAAACGGACGTTTCCGATAAAAAAAATTGTTCAAAATGGAAGATCAACTTTTTTTTCACCTACTTTACAAAAATAAAAAATACTGTATAAGTTATGCACGCAATTAGACTAATAACCTGTTAATAATTTAAAACGATGCCACAACATAAATCTGCAAAAAAAAGACTACGTCAATCTGAAAAAAGAAAACTAGTAAATAAGAGCTTTAAATCAAGTGTTTCAACAGAATTAAAAGCAATTGATAAGCTAATTAAAGATAAAAAAGTAGAAGAATCAATGGCAAAACTAAAAAGCGTGATGTCCGTTTTACATAAATCTGCAAAAAAGAAAATTATGCACCTTAATAAGGCATCAAGAACTATCGCTAAGTTACAAAAAGATATTTCTGCAATTTCAAAATAATTTTTTTTTACAAGAATTTTTTTTAAATTTTTTTTTACTTTTTTTATTCTTCATTCCTTCATTTCATGGTTAAATACAACCTCTTTAGAGGAGGTTAGTTAAATTAGTGGAAGACGATTTTCATCAAGGTGACGTCGACGTCTCGTGGGATAAGATTGTAACGGAGTTAAAAAAATCTTTAGACAAAGACACGTTTCAAAACTGGATTAAGCCCATTAGTTTTGAGTCACAAATTGCCACTACCTTAAACTTAGCTGTTCCTACCCGATTTTTACGGGATTGGGTTATTCGAAATTATGCCTCTGTCATTAAAAAAGCCTACCTCGATCAAGGTGTAACAATAGATAAACTTGCTATCTTAGTAAAAGAAAACAATGACCGGATTATTCCCGGAACGGAAGTAGTGTATCAAGACAAAGATAACGATGAAGATACATACTATGATGATATCTCAGCACCTCTAGATCCAAAATTTACCTTTGATAATTTTATTGTAGGCAAACCTAACGAGTTGGCTTATGCAGCGGCACAACGTGTTGCTCAATCTGAAGTAGTCTCTTTCAATCCTTTATTTTTATATGGCGGTGTAGGTTTAGGTAAAACACACCTCATGCATGCAGTTGCATGGAATATTAAAAAAAGAAATCCCAAAAAAAATGTTGTCTATTTAACAGCTGAGAAATTTATGTATCAATTTATTAAAGCACTTCGTTTTAAAAATATCATGAGCTTTAAAGAGCAATTTCGATCTGTGGATGTGTTGATGATCGACGATGTGCAGTTCATTATTGGCAAAGATAATACTCAAGAGGAGTTTTTCCATACCTTTAACACATTGGTTGATAAAAAACGCCAAATTATTATTTCTGCTGATAAATCTCCCGCAGACTTAGAGGGCTTAGAGGATCGACTAAAGTCACGTTTAGGCTGGGGGCTAGTCGCAGATATCCATCCTTTAACCTATGAATTACGTTTGGGTATTCTGCAGGCAAAAGCAGAACAAAAAGAAATTAAATTAACAGATGATGTATTAGAATTTTTAGCTAACAAAATTACTAATAATGTTCGTGAAATGGAAGGTGCTTTAAATAGATTGGCCGTCCATGCTTCCTTACAAGACTCTGCTATTACAGTTGACTTAGTAAAAGATGTCTTAAAGGATTTATTAAGAACCAATTCAAGAAAAATTACCATTGATGAAATTCAAAAAAAGGTTGTAGAGCACTACAATATTAAGCTTTCGGATATGCACTCTCCTAGAAGATCTCGCTCTGTGGCTCGTCCCAGACAGGTTGCTATGTACTTAGCAAAATCAATCACGACTCGCTCTTTACCTGAAATTGGCAGAAAATTTGGAGGCAGAGACCATACCACTGTGATCCATGCTATTAAAACCATTGAAGAAATTATGGTAAATGATCCCAGTCTTGCAGAAGATATTGAACTTTTGACAAGAATATTGCAAACTTCCTAAATGGATTTCAGAGTTAGTCGGGAAGCTTTTTTAAGAGTTTTAACACACGTCAGTTCGATTGTTGATAGCCGCTCTACAATACCCATACTTTCCAACATTTACTTAAAATGTGATAATAATCAAATTGAAATCCGCTCGACAGATTTAGATATCTCTATTCGTGAATTTGTATCGGCAGACTCTACTAAAAACGGTGAAGCTACTGTTAGCTCAAGAATTTTAACGGATATCATTCGTAAAACAAAAAAGAACTCGATTGTTAAATGTAAATTAGAGGGCAACCGACTCATTATTAATTCTGATAATTCTGTTTTTGAATTAAATGCCTTAACTGCCGATGAGTTCCCTAAGTTCGTTCCCTTGGATCCATCTAATGCATTTGAAATTACCATTCAGCAAATGAAAAGGATTTTTAATAAAACTAAATTTGCCATCTCTGCTGAAGAGACACGCTATTATTTAAATGGAATTTATTTTCATACAATAAGCAATGGCACTAAAACCACGCTTCGCTGTGTTGCAACGGACGGACACCGATTAGCTAAAACAGAATTAGATTTAAATAGCACTTTTACAATACCGGGCATCATTTTACCGAGAAAATTTATCCTCCAATTAGATCGTATATTGGGTGATTTTGAGGGTAAGGTAAAAATGATTTGCACTGATACTCAAGTCAGTCTAGAGGCGGATAATTTTATTATTATCAGTAAATTAATTGATGGAACCTTCCCGGATTATGAAAAAGTAATCCCTGTCTCTAATGATAAACTTTTACAAGTTGAAGCAGAGCCATTTTTCAATGCTGTGGATAGAGTCTCCACTGTCAATCAAGACAAAACCCCTACAGTCAAACTGCATTTTGAAAATAATAATGTCAAAATTATGGCTACCAGCACCGATAGTAATAAGGGCGATGAAGAAGTGGCGGCAAACTACACCGCGGACAGTTTAGAAATTTTATTTAATTCAAAGTACATTCTCGATTTACAAGACGTCATTGAAGGGGAAACCATGATCTTAGAGTTATTAAATCA
>JAYPCO010000037.1:0-1481 GCA_038124765.1 Alphaproteobacteria bacterium
GCTTTTTCATGGGAGGCTTTAGATTTAGTTTCGGATTTTAAATCCTTAGCTTAATTGAGCCCAGTCTTTCAAATTCCCACTGAACAAAAGCTTCTCCCTATTGCTCAATCACTTGCGAAGTCTCTAGATCATCAAAAAATTGTTTTTCTTGAAGGGGGTCTAGGCGCTGGTAAAACAACCTTTATTCGTTACTTACTAGAAGCGATCAGCGCTCAGTATAAATCCCCCTTTGAATTTCAAGGAAGTCCTACCTACCAAAGAGAACACATCTATAATTTTGCAAAGTTGAATATTGTTCATTTTGATTTCTATCAAGTGGACGCGCCCCTGCGAATGGATTTAGAAGACTATATTGTAGATTATTGTATTTTAGTTGAGTGGCCCTTTGAGGAGTTAAAAAAGAGATATGCACATGAGGCAATGTTTATTAAGATAATCCAAGATAACAAAAAGCGTGTGATTGAAATGCAATCCCAAAATACACAATGGCTTCGTCAAATAAACTTGATCTAATTAATATCAAAAAATATTTATCACAAAAAAATATTAAAGTTGGATCCTTTCTTCCTTTTAAGTCCGATGCCTCGGATAAAGTGTTTAAAGTTTGTCAAACCGCAAACCAAAAAATTTTAATGCTCTCTTTTCATAATAAGCCTAGTGAATATCAAAAATATGTTCGAGCCACAGAGGTTTTAATGAATCAAAATGTCGATACCCCTCAAATAATTGACCAAAGCTCTCATCATAAATGCGTTGTCATGGATTATTTCCCCATCGCTAATGCTGCTAAATATTATAAGAAAGAACACCAAAAAAGTATTTTATCTCAAGCTGTAAAATCGCTCGTAAAACTTCAAGCGCCGAGAAAAAAATTTTCGGGAATACCACTAAAACCCTCTGCTAATTTGATAAAAGACGCCAGTCGGGGAGTAGAAACTTATATTGAGCACTATGAGCATAAACTGCAAATCGGATATTATCTCAATAGGCTTATTCAACTTTCGATAAAAAAAAATTTCGCTCATCTTGCCAAATTCAAGCCCACGTTAACCCACGGTGATTATTTTTTAGATAATTTCATTTATTATCAGGGTTTTTTATATGTGATTGATCATCAAGATCTTCACTATAATCATCCCCATCTTGATATTGCCTCATTAATATTTGATGCAAGACGACAATACTCTACGGCTACTGAAGAAAAACTGATTGTAAATTATGCACGTCTTCAAAAAAAATCAGTGCAAGAGACTAAGGAAAGTATTCATTTAGTAAGTCTCGCAAGGAATATGAGAATTCTCGGCAATTGGGTGCAGCTTCATAATAAAGGCAAGTCCCACTATTTAAAAAAATATAGGAAGATCACCTGGGCGCAAATTTTAAAACACGTCAATGAACTTCGATTGTGGGATTTGCGAGAAATCTTTCAAGAAATTATTAAAAAGACAACTTAGTACTATGGATGCTTTGATCTTAGCGGC
>JAYPCO010000037.1:1581-4480 GCA_038124765.1 Alphaproteobacteria bacterium
GGAAACAATCCGGATCTAGAAATTCTAGATAAACAGCATATTCAATTTCCAAGTGATCATCCCAACACTCAGTTTCAAGGCTGCCACATTATTCGAAAGGGAGCCTTAGACTCATATCCCCGTGTATTTAATATTCAGGAATACTGGAAAAATGCTTCTTTGAATAATTCTTTATACGGTTTTGAAACGTCTACTACCAACCAACACCTAGGTACAAAAGACTTGTATTTGCAAAATCAAAATTAACCCCCATATTAAGAATATGTCTATTGAACAAGTAAGCGATGCATCTTTTAAACAAAGTGTAATTGATAATTCTAATAATCAGCCTGTTTTGGTTGATTTTTGGGCAGAATGGTGTGGTCCTTGTAAGGCATTAGGGCCAATTTTAGAGAATGTTTCTGTGGAATTTGAAGGAAAGGTAGCCGTCAAAAAAGTAAATATTGATGAAAACCCCGAGGCCCCAGCAAACTTTGGAATTCGTAGTATCCCAACAATGATCCTTTTTAAAAATGGATCGATTGCAGATACGAAAATTGGATTAAGCTCTGAAGCGGATTTGAAGAACTGGCTAAACAGCCATCTTTAAAATTTAAACCTGACGATTACTTTAAATTTTCGTAAGGAAATGAACTGAGTTGCTGAAGACCATCTTTCGTTACGAGAAACTGGTCTTCCAACTTGACCCCCTCTTTTCCTCCAACCTCTCCGATATAACTTTCAACGCAAATAGTCATGTTCTCTAGAAAATAACCAGAGAAATCTGCGTTACTAAAATCACGATTGGGGTAGGCCACAAAAGGCCATTCATCACACAAACCAATTCCGTGAATAATACACGGGTAGTGATTATCATAACAGTTAGAGGGAAGCGTCCATGCTTTTTCTGCAAATTCACGAAAACTTGTTCCTGCTTTTATAAGTGATTTATTATGTTGAATATTTTCGACTGCCAACTCGTACAGCTTTTTTTGTTCTTCAGAGAAAATATTTCCTTCAACAAAAGTTCTAGAGATATCTGCACAATATCCATAGGGCCCTACCATGTCTGTATCAAAAGCAACGATATCACCTTTTTCAATTATTCTGTTACTGCACTCTTGTAACCAAGGGTTGGTTCTGGGACCAGAGACGAGTAAGCGAGTTTCAAACCATTCCCCACCGTTTTCAATATTGACTTTATGCATATAAGACCACAACTCCTCTTCTGTCATACCCGCTTGCAGTTTTTCTCGCATTAGATACATGCCCTTTTCGGCCGTCTCAATGGAGGCTTGCATACAAATTAATTCATCTACTGATTTAATTGAACGAGCAGTTTCTATTAATTTTTGGGCATTAAGTAGTGTGACATTGAATTGCTGTAAAAGTGCTTGTATGCCCACTGGGTCAGAGACGTCAATAGCCAGTCGGTTATTATCAGGGCTATACTTCTTCATTAAATCTTGCACCATGCCAGCCCACTGTTTGGCATTCTGGTCGACAAAATTATTGGCTGAAAAAAAATCCCAACTAACTACTTCTTGGATTTCATCAATCGTACACAAATGCTCGGATAAATGCTCACTTTTAGGGTAATCAAAAAGAATTACTTTGCCATCTGCTGGAATAAAAACAAATCTCACTAGTTCGTGCATGGTAAATAAGCTCATATTCCTGCTATCGGTAGCATAGCGAATATTGATTGGGTCAAAGAGAATACACGCCCCAATATTATTTATTTGCAATTGTTCTTTGACACGATTGAGTCGATACATACGCATTCGATCAAAATTAATTTTTTCCTCATAGAGTCGAGGCTTAAATTGGGTATCCTGAGCAGGGGTAACAAGCTCCTTAAACTTAGGGCCAATTTTTCTTTCTGCAAATTTACTAGTAAATGTACTCATGTTATCAATTAGATTTAATCACTCTTTTTTTAAAAATAAAATAATTAAAATTAAAGTTCAAAATTTATACCATTTTCATTTAAGGAAATATTTTTCAAATGGAGCTTCTCAATATTTGATATTTGATACATTGGAATAGGGCTTAACTGTAAGTTTTCTGCAACTATGGATGCTAGACAGACAATAGCATCTATATCTTCCATCAGTATAGCGCTAGGGGCTATTTTTTTTCTAATCAACTCTAATAAGACAGAGGCACTTGAACTAGATCCGATAAAATTTTTGACGGCTATAATTTTATTACTTAAACTAAATCCGATATCAGGGTGATTTTTTTGAATTAACTCGCCTGTGTTAACTTCAACCCCGCCCCAAAAGCTAAATGGCTTCAAGCAATAAACAGGACCATTACAATTTCCAGAAATTAAATTCTTAATCTTATAATCTGTCATTGATTAATTTTCCTTTGATAGCCGACTGAACACAATCAGACAAAGATCCAAACACAGAACGATAACCGGTATTGGGAAGTGAGTAGTTAGCAAATTTACCCGAGTTGGTCATTAATACTCCTCGTATATCCTTCAGAATAGGGGTGACGACAACGCAAGTATCCTGAACTATGGTAATACCGCAGGCTAAGATTTTTTCTAAAATCCCTTTATCTTCAAGCATTCTATAAACAAATCGTGAAGTGCAAACATAAAAAGGGATAGCAAAGGGCTTAGCGGGTAAAAGGCTAGCTAATTCTTCAAACTCTTCATAGGAGAAATGGGGGGAGCCCAAGGCCACACAGTCTACTTGTTCACCAATCTCTCCGTCACCCAAATACGACCATTCAGCATTTAACATGTCTTTGGAGATTTCGATAATTTCTAAATTTTTGGCATTTAGATATTTATCAGCCTCAGGGGTAATATTGCTGATATGAAATAAACCAACCGCACCGGTAGAGGCAGCTGCAGCACCGAGTGCCTTCAGGCCATCTTCATTATTTTCCATTGCGTGAT
>JAYPCO010000037.1:4580-8578 GCA_038124765.1 Alphaproteobacteria bacterium
AAATCATAGAGTTTTTTTGCAAACATTAACCCCGACTCACCAAAGTATAAACAACTATCGGTATGGCTTGAGGAAATGGCCACTAGCTCTTGTGTGCCTAAGATGCTGGCGGTTTTTTTAAGAATATCAAAGGCCATTGCGGAACCCTCGTTGAGGATGGGCATTTTATCTTTAGAAATATTAAGTATTTTAGCCATTATTTGATTTATTTTTTAAATACTACTTCATAAAAGAATAATATCTAAATGATGATTTTATAGCGTAATTCGTGATTGACACTTCAATTCACCTTCCATTAAATAAAACCACATTTAAGTAAAAGAGGGTTACTGATGAGAGATATCTCTGTTGGCACGACAAATTTAGAGAGCGAGTTCATACCTCAGCGTCATCAACTAGAACAGTGTATTAAACCCATCCACGAGGCTCACGGTGTTCCTAATGAATATTACACTCGAAGAGAATGTTTTAATTTAGAAAAAGAGCATCTGTTTAATAAGGGATGGTACGCAGTAGGATTTGTCAAAGATCTCCCGCAGCCCGGTTCAGCAATCCCTGTTAATTATTTTGATAATCCCATGCTGCTTGTTCGCAGCAAGCAAGATAAAAAAATTCGTGTCTTTCAAAATGTATGCCGTCATCGAGGGATGATCCTTATTGAAAAACCCACTGTCTTAAAAGGAGCTATTCGGTGCCCGTATCACTCTTGGTGCTATAAACAAACTGGGGAAGTAGTGGCAACGCCACATATTGGTGGCCCGGGTTATAATTTTCATTCAGGAATTAAAAATGAAGAACTTTCCTTGTTCGAAGTGAGATCACATATTTGGAGAGATGTTATTTTTGTAAATCCGGATGGAATGGCGCCGCCCTTTGAAGAAGTTTACAAACCCTTATTAGATCGATGGAAGGTTTTCGAGCAGCCCATGTATTCAGATATGAGTGACTCCTCTTTTACCTTAGAGCTAGCGGGTAATTGGAAACTAGCAGTAGAAAATTATCTAGAGTCCTATCACCTTCCTTGGGTGCACCCGGGATTAAATAGTTATTCCAAACTAGAGGACCATGAAAATATTGTTGAATACGGACATTATTCGGGGCAGATTAGCTACAAATACATTCCTCAATATACAACTGGCAAACAATTTACAAATTTCAAAGATTTGGGTCCTGAATGGGATACCAAAGGGGAGTACATTGTATTATTTCCTAATTTAGTTTTAGGTGTTCAAAAAGATCATATTTTTAACCTTATCATTGAACCTTTATCCCCTAACTCAATAAGGGAGCATATAGAAATCTACTACTCTGATCCTTCGATGTTGTCGGATGAATATAAAAAAACACGTCAAGAAAATGCCCACTTATGGAAGACAGTTTTTGAGGAAGATATTTTTGTTGTGGAGGGGATGCAAAAGGGACGCTATGCCAAGAATTTTGATGGAGGCCGTTTTTCTCCTGTGATGGATGAACCTACCCATGTCTTTCATGATTGGTACGCAAGAAAAATTCTAAACAATATTTGACTATTCCCCAACGAATGAAAGGCGTCCATTTAATTGGACACGGCGGATTAGACCAACTTATTTACAAAGAAGATATCCCTGTTCCCCAACCCTCAGCTGGAGAAGTCTTAATTCAAGTCAAAGCAGCCGGAGTTAACAATACAGATATCAATACGCGTCTGGGTTGGTATTCCAAAAAAATTACGAGTGATACAAACGCCAAAGAGTTGGACTCCTCGCTTGCAGAGCAAGATGGTTCTTGGACGGGCACACCGCTACAGTTCCCTAGAATTCAAGGAGGTGATATCTGCGGAAACATTGTCGAAGTCGGAGAAGGGGTTAGTGCTGACCGAATAGGGTCTCGTGTCTTAGTTCGCTCGATGCAAAATAATCCTAACTCGCACGATCGCTTTGCCATGCAAACTATGGGCTCCGAGCGAGACGGAGGATTTGCCGAGTACTGTGTGGCACCCGCCCATGAGTCTTTTGATGTGCACTGCAATTGGACGGATGTGGAGTTGGCCTCGACACCCATTTCCTATTCCACGGCAGAGGGAATGCTTTGTCGTGCAGATATTCAAAAAGAAAAAATTTTAATTACAGGGGCATCAGGAGGGGTGGGATCAGCCGCCATTCAGTTAGCAAAAATACGAGGAGCTACGATCATAGCACAATGTGCGCAAGACAAATCCTCAACGCTTAAAGAGCTAGGGGCCACACAAACTGTAGCACGAGAAGACAACTTGGTAGAAAAGCTCGGAGCTAATTCTGTTGATACGGTGATTGATTTAGTAGGGGGAACTCAGTGGCCTCAAATTTTAGATATCTTAAAACCGGGCGGAAAGTATGTTACCTCCGGCGCAATCGCAGGGCCAATAGTTGATCTAGATCTTCGCAGCCTTTATTTAAAAGATCTCACGCTGTATGGCTCTACCGTCAACGACCCTTATGTTTTTGAGAGAATGATACAATTTATAGAGAAGGGGCAAATTAAGCCTTTAGTTTCACAAACTTTTCCATTAAAAGATATTCGCAAGGCTCAAACGGTCTTTATGGAGAAGAAATTCGTTGGAAAACTGGTTTTAATCCCCTAATCCTTATTAAGCCTATATAATAAGACAAAGAAAAATGACAAATATTGCAAATCCTGGCGCACAACACGAAACTGATGTTGTAATTATTGGATCGGGGCCGTGTGGCCTTTTCCAAGTTTTTGAATTAGGGCTTCTCGATATGAAGGCCCATCTCATTGATAACCTTGATAAAATCGGTGGTCAGTGTGCTGAACTGTATCCTGATAAAAATTTATATGACATTCCCAGCCGACCAGCGATTACTGGCCAAGAGCTAACCGATGATCTGATGAAACAGGCCGAGCCTTTTGGCCCGACCTATCACTTAAACCAATTAACCTCATCGATTGACGTACAGGAGGATCACATTACTGTTACTACGAACATGGACACCTCAATTAAATGTAAGGCCCTTGTTATTGCAGCTGGCTCAGGGTGCTTCGTGCCTCGTAAATTACCTGCCTCTAATGTGGATGAATTTGAAAATAAAAATATTTTTTATTCGGTTAAAAAAAGAACTGATTTTGAAGGAAAGAAAATTTTAATTGCAGGGGGAGGAGACTCCGCCTTGGATTATGTTTTAGGCTTTCATAAAATCGCCTCTGATATTACTTTGGTGCACCGCCGCAAAGAATTTAAAGCGGTTCAGGACTCGGTGAATAAAGTCATGGATTTAGTGGATCAAAAAGAAGTACAGTTTAACTTAGGTACGATTAAAGAATTACATGATAATGGTAAAGGCCAGGTGGATGTAGTTTTAGATGACGGCACCAAAATTGATGCTGTAGATGCCATCTTCCCTTTCTTTGGTTTAAAAATTGAATTAGGCCCAATTGCAGATTGGGGCATTAACCTGGAGAATAATTGGATTGCTGTGAATACAGAAAACTTTGAGACTTCTATACCAAGAATTTTTGCTGTGGGTGATATTTGTACCTATCCTGGAAAACTTAAATTAATTTTAAGTGGTTTCCATGAGGCGGCTTTAGCGGCAAAGAAAATTTATGAGTATTGCCATGGAGATAAAAAATATGTTTTCCGTTATACTACTTCTTCCAGCAGCCTTCACCAAAAACTAGGCGTTAAATAATTAAATTTGACTCAGGTTAACTTCCTCTAAGCCGTTTTCTCTATTGATAAATTTATACTCGGTTTTAGTGGCTTCGAATTTTTCATCCACGAGTTTAAAGATGATCTTTGGATCAAAGTCAGCACAAGAGTAAACATCAAGTTGTAATAAGGCGGGGCTTGTTTCATCCCAAGTATGAAGCGCAATATGACTTGTTTCAATGATAGTCACGGAGGTCATCCCTTGATTACCTTTGACATCACAATAGGTCGTATAGGGCCCACCTAAAATTTTCATATCAATCGTTCGAATAAGCTTTCTAATCCAGTCCGTTAGAGTATTGACATCCTC
>JAYPCO010000038.1:0-8378 GCA_038124765.1 Alphaproteobacteria bacterium
TTCTTGTGCATTCACCTCATTTCCGTATTTAAAGACTCGATCAATGGCAGCTTTAGCCATAAATAATCCATCATATTTAGGCTCTTCAAGGACTTTGAGGAGTCTTGTTGTAATATTGCCTCTTATGTTTAATGAATGAAAATTTGAAAAAGGTAATATTTTTTTTAAATGCTTTAAATAATAAGCTCTTCTTGGCGAGGAGGTACCGATTGATAGTTTTTTTTGTTTGATGGATTTTTTTTTAATGAGCAAAACATCTCTGGGATCGTCTCTTTCAAGGCAAACAAATGATGTTTTGATTGAATTTTTGACAGGCAGATCTTTAAAGGAGTGAATGACAATATCGCATTGCTTATCAATTAAAGATTTAGATAAGGAGTTGGTAAAGATACCAAAACCATGTTTTTCCCATGCTTTTGCCGTCTTATCGGCGTCACCAATCGTTTCAGAATAAATTATTTCTACCTGACCTTTATATATCTTTTTTATTCTTTGAGCCGCAAGGTGGGTTTGTACTTTTGCTAAAAAACTGGATCGAGAGAGGATTGTTATTTTTTTTGCCATTAAACTAATCTTTACTTTTAACGTAAGATAATATTCTAATCTTTTAGATAAAAATATGGAAATTGGAATAGATAGTTTTGCAGGGCTAAGAGAAGGAGAAACGGATGGCTCCAAGGCGATTAATGAACTCCTAGATCGAATAACTTTTGCAGATCAAGCAGGTTTAAACGTATTTGGTATTGGAGAACATCATCGCAAAGAATTTTTAGACTCTTCCCCTTTTAATATTTTAAGTGCGGCAGCGGCAAAGACAAAAAATATTCGACTTGCCAGTGCTGTGACTGTTTTAAGTGCTACGGATCCTGTAAGAACTTTTCAAAGCCTTGCCACTTTAGACCTTATCTCGAAAGGCAGAGCAGAGATGGTTGCAGGAAGAGGCTCCTTTTCAGAAGCTTTTCCCTTATTCGGATTTGATTTTAAAGATTACGATGAACTCTTTATCGAAAAATTAGATCTCTTACTCCACATTAGAGAAAATGAATTTGTTACCTGGTCGGGTAAGTTTAGACCAGCCATAAATAATTTACCTATTTATCCCAGACCTATCCAAGAACCACTTCCTATATGGCTGGGAGTAGGCGGAACACCGCAATCCTTTGCACGCGCTGGAGTAATGGGACTCCCATTAATGGTTGCTATTATTGGAGGTAATACACATAGATTTAAACCTTTAGTAGATATCTACCGAGAGGCCGGCAGGCAGGCAGGCCACCCACCGGAAAAATTAAAAGTTGGTTTGCATTCATTAGGTTTTGTTGCAAACACCATGGAAGAAGCCATTGATCTTTATTACACCGGGTATGCAAAGATGTTTACCAAAATCGGAAGAGAAAGAGGGTGGGGTCCTGTCACCCGAGAACAATTCGACCAACAAATAGGACCGCTAGGAGCTATTGTTTTGGGAAGTCCGGAACAAGTAGCAGAAAAAATTATTAGACATAGCAAAGCACTTGGCGGTATATCCAGATTCCAGTTTCAAATGGATATAGCAGATATCACCCATCAAGAGCTCTTAAACTCTATTGAATTGATAGGCTCCAAAGTAGTTCCAGCGCTCAAAGATCAATAAAATCAGACTTTTTTAATTTTATGCGTCTAAATTTCTATATAAAAGTATTTTGAAATCCCTATGGTAGGCTTGTGAAAAATCATAATTGGAAAACTAGTTATTTAAGCACCTTACAATCTGAGATCGATAAGATTAAAGAAGAGGGTCACTATAGAATTTTTAACAATATAGAACGAAAAGCAGGCCAGTACCCGAAGGCTACAAGGTATAATAATGGGCAAACAGAAGAAATAGATGTTTGGTGTTCGAATGATTACTTAGGGATGAGTCAGAATTCATTTGTCATTTCGGCAATGAAATCGGCTGTAGAGAAGCTGGGCGCTGGCAGTGGAGGCACCAGAAATATCTCCGGTACAACAAATTTTCATATTCTTTTAGAAAAAGAAATTGCTCAATTACATCGCAAAGAAAGAGCGCTGGCTTTTAATTCAGGATATAGCGCAAACGAGTCTGCATTAAAATCAATCATTTCTGCCTTTGATAATTGTTTGGTTTTAAGTGATGAATTAAACCATGCCTCTTTAATTGAAGGTATTCGAGCCAGTAAAAAAGAAAAAGCAATTTTTAAACATAATGATGTTAAACATCTGCGAGAAATTTTAAGAGGAGTAGAATTTTCTCGACCCAAGATTATTGTTTTAGAGTCTGTCTATTCTATGGAAGCAGATTTCGCCCCACTAGAGGATGTTATTGAAGTAGCCCAAGAAAATGGTGCTTTAATCTATCTTGATGAAGTTCACGCAGTAGGTCTTTATGGACCCAATGCAGCAGGGGTGGCGGAGCAAAAAGGGGTGTCCGAGCACATTGATATTATCAATGGTACCTTGGCTAAAGCTTTTGGTCTAGCTGGCGGTTACATCGCATCTTCCAACACCATTATTGACTTTGTTAGAAGCTTTTCAAAAGGATTTATCTTTACAACTTCGATGTGCCCCGCTGTGGCTGCAGGTAGCTTAGAAAGCATTCAACAGGTTCAAAAAAATCCCTCTTTGCGAAAAACTTTTTTTGAAAATGTTAATTTTGTTAAAAATGAACTAAGAAATGTGGGTATTCCTTTCTTAGACTCTGGTTCGCATATTATTCCTGTATTAATTGGCGATAGTAAATTATGTAAAGAAATTAGTGATTACTTACTCGATAATCACCAGGTATATGTTCAGCCAATTAACTTCCCAACAGTGCCCAAAGGTACGGAAAGAATTAGAATTACTCCGACACCCTGTCACTCTTCCGAAACAACTCGAAAATTTGTGGAAGCTTTAAAAGATGCTTGGTTCAAATTTATGCCTCAGCTTTCAAAATTTGAAAATAATTTTGTCTCCAAAACAAAAAATATATAATAAGTAATATTTTTAATATCGATGAAGGTAATAGCTTTTTATAGTTTTTTTAAAATCTCTAATCCGTTAGAAGCAGAAAGAACCATTCTGGAATTTTTTAAAGAAATTAATGTCAAAGGTACTATTTTAATCGGCTCCGAAGGGCTTAATGGCACGATTGCCGTTCCAGAAAATCAAGAAAATAACACGACTAATTTTTTAATTACACTTGGTGTTAAGGCTGAAAATATAAAGGTCTCACAGTTTGATGGTAAAAGAGTCTTTAATCGTTTTAAAACAAAAATAAAAAAAGAAATAGTCACGTCTGATTTTAATTTAACAATCGAGGATATCCATCAAGGTAAATTTATTGAACCCCATCAATGGGATGCCTTTATTCAACAGGAAAACGTCGAAGTGATTGATACGCGTAATGACTATGAATATAAAATTGGCAAATTTAAAAAAGCCCAAAATCCAAACATTCAAAATTTTCGCCAATTTAAAAAGTACATCGAAGAAAATAAGGACACTTTAAAGAATAAAAAGGTAGCTATTTATTGCACGGGGGGAATTCGTTGTGAAAAGGCCGGCCCGTTGATGCAAAAGCATGGTATTGATACTTATCAACTCAAAGGGGGTATTTTAAAATACTTTGAAGAGACACCCGCTGAACAGTGGGATGGGGAATGTTTTGTTTTTGATTACCGCGTCTCTGTAGATAAAAGCCTTAACCCGGGTAAAAGTGAATTATGCTTTGGCTGTAATATGCCACTGACAGAAGAGGATAGAAAATCACCTTTGTATGAAGAGGGTTTTACATGCCCTGATTGCCACGATCAGTTAACGGAAAAAAAGAAACAATCACTGACCGATAAAAGAGAGCATTGGAAAAGGATTTTATGAAATATTTCATAATGAATCTTGACCAAATGATAAATTAGTTTATTTTACGCCAATGGCAAAAAAGTCGACATATCAACTAAAGCAGCTTGTTCCAGAAGAAAAACCAGAAACTGGAACTAAATATATTGTTCGCAAACCGACCAAGGGTATGAAAGTATCTGATAAACTCAGACAAAAAAAGTATGACCCGGTATTAAAGCAGCACGTTTGGTTTGTGGAAAAGAAAATGCCTCCTCATAGCAAATAATTTTGCTAAAATCTTTCTATCGAACATAACACACTATATTGGGTCCGCCGAGACCTTCGTTTGCAAGATAACCCTTGTCTACATTTTATTGAAAAAAATAAGTCAAAGGCTTTAATTGTTTATATCCACGATGAAATAGAGTGCAGTGCCACAGGCCAGGCAGGTCATTGGTGGTTACATAGGTCATTAAATAAATTAGAAAAATCTTATAAGGATGAATTGCAAATTCAATTGATCATCCAAAAAGGGGATGCGGGGAGTATCCTTGCAAAACTAATTAAAAAATACAAAATTACTCAAGTCGTCTGGAATAGACTATATTCTCCAAATTCAATTGAGCGAGACTCCAATTTAAAAAAATCTTTTAAAGATCAAGGGATTGAGGTGGAAACCTTTAATGGTCACTTATTAAATGAACCCTGGGAAGTGCAGAATAACTCTGGACAGTATTTTAAGGTTTTTACTCCTTACTGGAAAAAAGCTTGGCAAACGTACCTAGAAAAAAAATATCTACCACTTACTATTAAAACTATAAAAAGCCTTCCTCATTCAGAAAAAAACCAAGCGAATTTTCTTCCCACTAAAAAATGGTATGAAAAATTTGAAAAAATTTGGACACCGGGAGAACAGGCGGCGCATCAACAATTGCAATCCTACATCTCTGACAATTTGAGTGTTTATAAAGAAGCGCGCGATCGACCGGATTTAGACCAGACCTCCAAATTATCTCCCTATCTTCGTTTTGGAGAGATATCAGCACGCTCTATTATTCATGAGATACTAAAATCAAAAAAACAAGGACCCTCGGTGATCACTTATATCTCGGAGATTGGGTGGAGAGAATTTTCTTATTCTTTATTGTACTATTCTAAAAATTTATCTCGTACCCCAATTAATGAAAAATTTCAAAAGTTCCCCTGGAGAAAAAATGATCAGGATTTTCAATCTTGGAGAAGAGGTAAAACAGGTATTCCTTTAGTGGATGCAGCTATGAAACAAATTTATGCACTTGGATGGATGCATAATCGACTGCGGATGGTTGTCGGTAGTTTTTTAGTCAAAAATTTATTAATTAACTGGACAGAAGGGGAGAAATATTTTCAGGAGACATTACTTGATTATGATGAAGCAAGTAATGCGGCTGGGTGGCAATGGATTGCTGGTTGTGGTGCAGATGCGGCTCCTTATTTTCGAGTTTTTAATCCCATTTTACAATCGGAGCGTTTTGATCCTCAAGCCTCCTTTATTTTAAAATATCTACCTCAACTCCAAGTTTTTAAAAAAGCATCCTTAATCTTTGAACCTTATTTAGAGCAAACACTTCTCAAACAACTAATCGAAAAACATTCTTATACTAAACCGATAGTCAATTTAAAAGACTCTCGCAATCGTGCCTTGCAAGCATATCAAAGAATTAAGTAAGCCATTTGAAAAGTAAAATTGCAATTATTGGCTCGGGTATTGCTGGTTTATCTGCAGCCTATTTTTTACAAAAAGAATATACCGTCACACTGTTTGAAAAGAATACTTACTTAGGAGGACATGCTAATACGCAAGAGGTGTCGGACTCCCAAGGTCATTCAATTGCTATTGATACAGGCTTTATTGTTTATAATGAACGAACCTATCCCAATCTCACAAAGTTATTTGATGAACTCCAGGTTCCCACCAGCAAAAGCGACATGTCCTTTAGTTTTTATAATAGTCAAAATAATTTTGAATACGGAGGAGGTAGTCTGAGAGCTCTATTCGCTAATCCTAAAAATATTTATAATTATAAATTTTATAGAATGCTGAAAGATATAGTCTTTTTTTATAAAAAATTTCAAAATTCTAATGTATCAACAAACCTTTCCATTAAAGATTATCTCAATACAAACACTTATTCTGATGAATTTATCAATAATCATTTTCTTCCTTTAATCTCCAGTATTTGGTCTACCCCCGACCAAAATTCTTTAGAGCAGCCTCTCAGCAGTATCATCACTTTTTTCCAAAACCATCAATTATTTAACTTTATACAACGCCCTCAATGGAAGACAGTCTCTCAAGGGTCATCTAATTATATTAAACGATTAGTAGCCGCATCAAACTTTCAGATTAAATTAAATACAACAATTACGTCCATAATCAGAGATAAAATGATTCAGATCAACACACAGGAGGAAAAGGACTTACAATACGATGTTATTATATTCGCCTGTCCCCCGCATCAATTTTTACCGTTACTTGATCAACCCTCAGATCAAGAAAGAAATATTCTCTCTACTTTTCAGTTTCAAAAAAACCATATACAGCTGCACCAAAATACATCGTTGATGCCTCCGCATCCAACAGCATGGTCAAGTTGGAATTTTCATACTAACGAGAACCAACAATGCACATTAACCTATTGGATGAATCTGCTTCAACCCTTGCCCACCCAAGATAATTTTTTTGTGTCGCTTAATCAAAATCAACCTAATGCCTTGTACGAAACTTATTATGATCATCCCATTTTTTCCCTAGCAACTAAACAAGCACAACAGGCAATAGGTAAGATCCAAGGAAGTAATAATACTTATTATGTGGGAAGTTATTTAGGATATGGATTTCATGAAGATGGGATACAATCTTCGCTTAAAGTATGTGAAAAAATGAAAGTCGATTTAGCTCATTTTAGACAACCCGATACCTCCAGAATATTATGGAATTAATGAAAGAACATAGTTGCGGGATAGGCACCATTGTACATAAAAGAACCAGAGATACTGAAAATTTTTTTAAATACCAGGCTCCGTATCTTTGCTTGAATTTAAATCAATCTGGGCCTGACTTGCCTTTTTTTTCCTGGAACCGTTTTAATCTATTTTCCATATTCCACAAACAACACGGATTTCGCGATAAAGATAAAAATTTACTAGAGTTCGCAAAACACATTGCAACCGAACATCAAATTCATTTTGACAGCGTTCATTTTATAGCTATTCCCTCTATCCTAGGCTATTCCTTCAATCCGATTAGTTTTTATTTATTTTTAAATCAATCCCAACAACCTTTAGCCATTTTGTATGAGGTCAAAAATACTTTTGGAGATCAAGTTCACTATTTAGCAGCGCATGATTTTTCCCAATCCACCTTTAAAAAAAATATGTATGTTTCGCCTTTTATCGAAATGGATTGTACCTATGAAATATCTGCCAAACTGCTAAATCCTAAGCAATTTTTTTGTACTATTCATCAATTTGATGCGCAGCAAAAACAAATCTTTTATGCTTCTATCAATTTATCGTTAGCAAAAATTACTTTTTGGAGTGCTTTCGCATTTATTATATTAAATATTTTTGGAAGCATCAAAACCATCACCCTGATTCACTATCAAGCCTTGAAATTATGGATAAAGAAAAGTCAGTTCTTTAAATATTCCCAACGCGTCAAAGATCGATTATACTTCGATTAATTTTAGGAGGGTTAAGGTAGTGCTAATTGACCGTTATATTAAACGGGTATGTTCCAAAATTGAATTTGGAGAACTCCTCCTGATTGTTCAGGGTAAAAAATATTTTTTTCAGGGCTCTCAACCCGGTCCCAAGGTCACCCTCACCATTCATAAATTAAGTATGTTATGGGATTTATATATTCGAGGATCGGTGGGGCTTGGTGAGGCTTACATGAAGAATAAATTTCAGGCTGATGATTTAAGTAAATTTTTAGAATTTGGAGCCTTAAATGAAAATGCCTTTGGAAAAGAAATGGACGGCTCCCTCTTGTATCGTATTCTTTCAACACCTTTTCGCTATCAAACCGCTAATTCGCTTCATCAAAGCAAGAAAAATATTCACGCTCATTATGATTTGGGCAATGATTTTTACCAACAATGGCTCGATGATACGTTAACGTATTCATCAGGTTTTTATAAAACAGGTCAAGAGTCATTGACCGAAGCACAACGAAATAAATTTGAGAGTTTACTGCAAGGAAACGAACCTCAATCAGGGGATCGGGTCTTAGAGATTGGCTCGGGCTGGGGAAGCTTTGCTTTTTACCTTTTAGCTAAATACCCCGATATATCTGTAGACACCCTTACCATTTCCAAGGAACAGTTTGATTATGTCAGCAAGAAAGCACAATTATTAAAACTGGAAGATCGACTCAACATCATTTATCGAGACTACCGTGAACACCAAGGTAGGTATGCTCGAATTTATTCCATTGAAATGTTTGAGGCTGTAGGAATGCAATATTGGCAAACGTATTTTGATAAGGTCAAAGAATTGTTAGAACCGGCAGGGAC
>JAYPCO010000039.1:0-8035 GCA_038124765.1 Alphaproteobacteria bacterium
AATAATATTATTGGTGATAATACTGACGCTCTAGGTTTTAAGAAAACATATCAAAAACTTAAAGTTAAAAATGTTAAAAATGTTTTATTGATTGGTGCGGGAGGGGCGGCAAGAGCTGTTTTATATACGCTTAATGAAAAAAGCATTGATAATATTGATATTTTTACAAGAACATTAAATAGAAAAAAATCACTTAGCTCGGATTTTCATTTTAAAAAATTTACTAATAAAACAAGTAGTTTAAGAAAAAAATACGATTTAATCATTAATAGTTCGAGTGCTGGAATGTTACATCAAGATAAAATGAAAAAACCAATAATAAATCTAGTCCCTCATGCTAAATACATTATTGATATTGTATATAACCCTTTACAAACCGAACTAATTATAGAGGCCAACAAAAATAATATTCCTTGTATGGGCGGATTAACAATGCTGGTTGAACAGGCAAAACCCTCCTTTGAGAAATGGTTTAAAAAAAGTGCTCAAATCAATCAAAGTTTATATTCCATATTAGAAAAAAAATTATCATGAAAATAGCAATTACAGGCAACATCGGTTCTGGTAAAAGTGAAGTTATAAAATATTTATTAAAGAAAAACTATTGCTGCATTTCATCAGATAAAATTATAGCTAAACTTCATCAGGAGGAAGAATTTAAGAATTTTATTTCATCACAGTTACATTTAGATAAAAAAAATTACAAAGAGCAACTTATTAACAACCTTAAAAATAATGAATTTAATAAACAACTTAAAAAAATCATTTATCCTCGACTCAATGCGGAGAAAAAAAGGATATTACCTAAATTTAAAACCAAACAATTTATATTTCACGAAATACCTTTACTATTTGAAGAAAAGTTAAATAGTTTTTATGATAAAGTAATTTTTATAAAGTCAGATTGTAATAAAAGACTTCAACGGGTTATGAAAAGAGGGGTATCAAAAGATTATTTTTATTTAATGAATAAAAGGCAAATGAACCAAAATATAAAATCAATACAATCCGATTTCACTATTCTTAACAATGGTTCTAAATTAGATTTATATAATCAAACTCAAAGATTAATAGAAGTATGCGAGAAATAATTTTAGACATAGAAACAACCGGCCTAAAACATGAAGAAGGTCATCGTATTATTGAAATTGGTTGTATTGAATTGGTGCAAAAAGAAGTCAAGGGCTCTTATCATCAGTATATAAATCCTAGTAAAACTCTGACCGAGGATAATATTAAAATCCATGGAATAACTAATGAATTTCTTGAAGATAAGCCATTTTTTGATGAGATAGCTGATGATTTTTTAGGTTTCATT
Organism: Alphaproteobacteria bacterium; assembly: GCA_038124765.1. Classification (GTDB taxonomy): domain Bacteria; phylum Pseudomonadota; class Alphaproteobacteria; order HIMB59; family HIMB59; genus HIMB59. The sequence goes on from JAYPCO010000039.1 coordinate 1,319, forward strand.
GAAGATAGTAAAATCATTGCGCACAACGCCTCTTTTGATATTGGATTTTTAAATTTTGAGTTAGAGAAGATTGGTAAATTAAAAATCGAAAATGAACGAGTCATTGATACAGTGGGTATAGCTAGAAATCAATTTCCAGGACAACAAGTCAACTTAGATGCTCTTGTAAAAAAATTAAAAATCAACACTCTGATAAACAGAGAACATCATGGCGCGCTCAAGGATGCCAAAATACTAACAGACGTTTATTTAGAGCTAAGGGGCATTACACAATTAGGAATAAAATTAGATCAGGGCTCATCAGAAAACTTAAAATTAGCCAGTGAACCAAATTTAGATAAAATAGTATTAACAAAAGAAGAGACAGAAGCACATAAAGAGTTTATAAAGAATAAAATCCCCAATTCTAATTGGGCTAAAATTGATAAAAGTTATGAGTAGCGAATTTATAGATATAATTTTATTTGGCTTTATAGCCGTTTTTCTCATTTATAGATTGAAGAATATTCTAGGCTCTACAGAGGGAAAAATTATTAATATTAAAACAAGAAAGACCGAAACAAGGTTAAAACCAAAAGTAGTCAAACCAAATGACAATGCTGAATTCTTATCTGGAGCTGATAAAGCTTATGAAATGATTGTGCAGGCATATCAAAATAATAATCTTGAAAAAGTAAGCGATCTATTAACACCGGAGGCGATGCAAGCCATGGCGCAAGCAAAAGCCCCCAAAGAGATTAAATTTTCTGAAGTCAAATCGAGTAGCGTTGTTGAAGATAAATCTGATGAAAATAGATTGGTCAAGTCAGTTAAATTTGAAACTGAGCATTATAATGTTGCCAACAACGAAATTTTAAATGTAGTGGAAGAATGGGGATTTGAAAAAGATAAGAAATCCAATGACCCCAACTGGAAACTGTTCTCTATCAAACTTGTCTCATAAAATTAAATTAACTTTAGATAACAACAGAACAAAAAAAAAACTAGAAGACCTTCCTAATCAAAAAATATCCATCAATTTAGGAGGAGATAAAAAAAAAGCAATAAAACCAACATCAATTGTAAATGAAAAAACACCCCCATCACTTAAAAATAGTATAAAGCCAGTAGTATTAGATCAGCAATTATTTAAGCAGTTTAAGAATAAAGAATATAAAAAAATTGATCTACATGGACTTACAGTTGATGAGGCGCATCAATCTCTAATTGCATATTTAAAATCCAATTATAACAAAGAAAATTTTTTGCATATTGTTATTACAGGTCTAGGTAATAAATCTTCAGGTGAGGAGTTTTTTACAGGTAAAATTAGAAAACAATTTCCGTTTTGGTTAGAAACTGAACTATTTCAAAAATTTGTTAAGTCTTACTGTCCCTGTAAAATACAACATGGTGGCTTAGGGGCTTTTTATATTAAATTAAAATCTAAAGTATAAATTTTTTATCGTCTTGCGGTTTGATTTCAGAAGATAATGCATCTATAACCCATTTTTTGTTAATAACTTCAATTTTTCTTTCTTGATGATTTGCTTCAAAACTAATTTGTTCAAGAATTTTTTCAAATATTGTTTGGAGTCTTCTCGCACCAATATTTTCAACTTCTTTGTTAATTTGCTCTGTTAAGTTGGCAATCTCTTCAATCGCTTCATCATCAAAATTGATTTCAATATTTTCCGTGTCAAACAGCGCTTTATACTGTTTGGTTAGGCTATTATCAGTCTCTTTTAAAATTTTAATAAAATCGCTTTTAGTTAAAGCGTTTAATCTAACTCTTACAGGCAATCTCCCTTGTAACTCTGGTAATAAATCACTCGGCTTAGATTGATGAAAAGCACCTGAGGCGATAAATAAGATATGATTTGTTTCTATTGTTCCATACTTTGTGGACACCACCGTTCCCTCTATAAGCGGAAGTAAATCTCTTTGTACGCCATCTCTGGATACATCGCCACCTCGGCGTTCTTGATTGGTTGCAATTTTATCTATTTCATCAATAAACACGATACCACTTTCTTGAACGTTTTTGATGGCGCTTTGAATTACGTTCTGTTTCTCTGCAATTTTTTCAATTTCTTCTTGGATAAGAGGTTCATAGGCGTCGCCAATTTTAATCTTTGTTTTTTTCTTATTTTTCAACCCTTTACCAAATATGTCATTGATATTGATCATGCCCATTTGAGCACCTGGCATGCCAGGGATATCTAAAGATTGAAAGGGGTTTGATTTTTGATCAATAGAAATTTCTATTTCTTTTTCATTGAGTTGATTATCGCGCAACATGGAGCGAAATTTTTCCTTAGTTTCAGGAGATGGGCCCTCTCCTAAAAGTGCTTTGAGCACTGCCTCTTCTGCATTTGATTTGGCTTCATCAATAAATTTTTCACGAATTTTTTTCTTTTCAAGGTTTATAGCAACTTCTATTAAATCGCGAATAATTTGCTCCACGTCTCTGCCGACATATCCTATCTCTGTAAATTTTGTAGCCTCAACTTTAATAAACGGAGATTGGGTTAGTTTGGCAAGCTTCCTTGCTATTTCTGTTTTGCCACAACCGGTGGGACCAATCATTAAAATATTTTTAGGGATGATGTCTTCTCTTAAAGATTCATCTTTAATATTTAATCTTCTCCATCGATTTCTCAGCGCAATTGCTACAGCTTTTTTTGCATCATCTTGACCGATGACATATCGGTCGAGCTCTTCTTTGATGACTTTAGGAGTTAAGGCTTGATCGTCCATTAAAAATTTATTTCAGCAAGATTAAGCGTTTCATTCGTATAGATACAAAGTTCCGCCGCTACTTTTAAAGACTCCTCTGCAATTTCTTTTGCAGATAAATTTGATTTTCTTTTAAGTGCTCTTGCAGCGCTTAAAGCAAAGTTTCCACCAGATCCGATTGCAACAATACCTTCTTGTGGCTCAAGTACATCGCCAGTGCCACTAATCAAAAAGGTTTCATTTTTATCTGCTGCAATAATCATAGACTCAAGTCTTCTCAGATATTTGTCTGTCCGCCAATCTTTCGCCAGTTCAACACACGCTCTTTTTAAATTATAGGAAAACTCTTCACATTTTTTTTCTAGTCGATCAAACAGGGTTAAGGCATCGGCTGTAGAGCCGGCAAAACCTACAATGATTTGATCATCATGAAATGTTCTTATTTTATTAGCATTCGATTTTATAACCGCATTACCTAATGTAACCTGTCCATCAGAGGCAATAACGACACTTTTTTCATCTCGCACGCATACAACTGTGGTTGCACGTATTAATGTTTTATTTTTATCCATTATTCATATAAATATAGGTACTATTCGGCTGATTACAAATGAGAGAGTATAAATTTAATAGAGAGACAAAAGAAACAAAGATCAATGTATCTGTCAATTTAGACGGTACTGGCCAGTCCAATATTAAGACTGGGATTGCATTTTTTGACCATATGCTTCAACAAATTAGTACCCATGGTCTAATTGATCTCCAAATAAACTGTGATGGAGATTTAGATGTGGATATGCACCATACTGTTGAGGATGTTGGTTTGGCGCTAGGTGAGTGTATCAAGAACGCACTGGGCGATAAAAAAGGCATCACACGTTTTGCCCACGCTTACGTATCGTTCGATGAAACTTTATCTCGTACAGTTATTGATCAATGTAACAGGCCTTATTTTATCTGGAGAGTAAAAACTACATTAGAAAAAGTAGGAGAGATGGATCAAGAACTTTTTCCTGAATTTTTTAAGTCATTAGTAACAGAAGCAAGAATGAACTGTCATATTGAAAATTTATATGGTGATAACAATCACCACATTATAGAAAGTTGTTTTAAATCTTTTGCATTAGCATTAAGACAGTCAGTTGCTATTGATCCTAAGAAAAACGATATACCGAGTTCCAAAGGGAAACTTTGAAAAAAAAAACAATTGGGCTAATCGACGGCCGCTCCGGCAATATAGGATCTATCAAAAAAGCAATTAAGGATATTATTAAAAATCAACCTTTTCGTCTTAAAGTCATCGAAGGCGATTTTAATTTAGATGATTTTGATAAAATAATTCTTCCCGGGCAAGGCGCTTACGCAACTTTAATGAAAAACTTAAAAGCTTATAAAATTTTGAATTCTCTTAAGCTTTATCTAAAAAAAAATAAATCCTATTTTGGAATTTGCGTAGGTATGCAAATACTTTCCGAGAGGGGATATGAAAATAAGACAACCAAGGGCCTCGGTTTTATTCCAGGAAATATAAAAAAATTTCCCAAAAAAAAACTAATTACCCCTCATATGGGATGGAATAACATTAAACTCAATAAACAGAACAACGAAATTGTGACCAAAACTTTTGATAACAAGGATTTTTATTTTGTACATAGTTATACTTTTCAAAACATTCCAAAAAAATTTGTTTTAGCTTCTACAAACTATGGTGGGCTGTTTCCCTCAATCGTAAATACAGGCAATATATATGGCGTTCAATTTCACCCCGAAAAAAGCCATAAAAACGGCATAAACTTAATAAAAAACTTTATTTTAAAAGCATGAAAATATTCCCAGCCATAGACATAATTGATGGTCAGTGTGTTCGTTTAACCAAAGGCCTAGAAGATCAAAAATCTATCTATGCCAAATCTCCAGTGGAAATGGCAAAGCTATATCAGGACAAGGGTTTTGATTTCATCCATGTTGTAGATCTAGACGCCACTTTGGGAAAGGGCAACAACGATGATACTCTAAAGAAGATAAGAGATAGTATTGATATAAAAATTGAGGTTGCTGGAGGTATTCGATCGCTTAAATCCATTAAAGAAAAAATTAATTTGGGATTTGATTTAATTGTTATAGGTACATTAGCAATTAAAAACATTGATGAGGTTGTAAAATACGAGAACAATGTCTTAGAGAAATTATCGATAGCTCTAGATATTAAAGATAATCAGATTGCCTCCCATGGGTGGACGAAGAAATCAGATATCTCACTAATCAATGTGCTTAAAAGATATAACGAACTTCCAATTCATTCTTATTTTGTCACTGACGTGGCAAATGATGGAATGTTATCAGGTTTAAACATGAACACTTTTGATATGATTAAAAAAAATACAAATAAACCAATTACAATAGGCGGCGGAGTCAAAGATCTTAACGACATAAAATTAAGTGAAGAAAATGGTTTTGATAATGTTGTAGTTGGGAAAGCCATTTATGAAAGTAAAATTAATTTAGATGAGTTGGTAAAATTTAATGCTTAAAGTAAGGATCATACCCTGTCTTGATGTTATTAAGAATAAAGTAGTCAAAGGCGTCAATTTTAAAAATATCAAAGTGATGGGCAATGCAATTGAACTTGCCAAACACTATTCTGATGCAGGTGCCGATGAGCTATGTATTTTGGATATCAATGCATCTTATCAAAATAGAAAAACCTTTTTAAAAACAGTCGAGTCTGTTTCTAAGGTCATTAGTATCCCATTAACTGTTGGGGGTGGTGTATCTGATATTATGGATATAACTAATTTATTAAATGCAGGCGCTGATAAAGTCTCTATCAATTCTGCCGCCGTGAAGAACCCTGGTTTAATTAAAAAAGCCTCACAAAAACACGGCTCACAATGTATTGTTGTGGCGATAGACGCAAAAAGGCGAGATAAATCAATGGTTGTCGTGATCAAGGGCGGAAGAGAATTTACAGATAAAAAATTACTTAATTGGGCAAAAAAAGTTCAATTATTGGGCGCGGGTGAAATTCTACTTACCTCTATGGACACTGATGGGGTACAAAAAGGGTTTGATCATGAAATGCTTACAACAGTTACAAAAAATGTATCCATCCCTGTGATAGCAAGTGGGGGTGTGGGTGAATTAAATCATTTTTATTTAGGTCATCAAACTAAAGCCACTGGTCTGCTTGCTGCTAGTGTTTTTCACTCTGGTAAGTACAATATCAAACAAGTAAAACAATACCTAAAAACAAAAGGAGTGCCCGTACGTATATGACTTACGATAAAGAAAATATATTTGCTAAAATTTTAAGGAAGGAAATTCCTTGTGAGCCAGTATTTGAAAATGATTTTATTTTAGCTTTTAAAGATATTAACCCTCAAGCTAAAATGCATGTCTTGATTATTCCCAAAGGGGAGTATGTCGATATTTCTGATTTTTTACAAAACGCCTCTTTAAATGATATTTCCTCTTTTTGGAAGTCTGTAGATGAGTTGTTAGTTCACTTAAATTTAAAAGATAAAGGGTTTCAAATCAAAACCCACAAAGGCAAAGACGGCGGTCAAGAAGTTTTTCACTTCCATCTTCATTTATTGTCTAATAGTTAATTATCTCGGCTCGATATAGTTTATTATATCAACAACACCTTTAATTGATTTTGCATGATCTATGACGCGATCAATTTCAGCTTGATCATTAGATACACCAAATAGGTAAACTATTTGTTTTTGAACTTCTATGTTGTATTTAAATTTTTTAATGTATTTATCTGCAAATATTTTTGCAACAAGCTGTGTAGATATTAATTTATCTTTTCCAATATCATCTAAACCATAACCAGTATCTACTGATATTTCATTGAGAACTTCAATAACACCTTCTTGTTGCCAAGCTAGTCTAACAGCTTCCATTCGCATATCGCCATAAGGAACTACGCCGGTTAAAAGAACTCTTCCTAACTCCACCTCTACATCAATCTTTGTAAATAAAGTGGCATCG
>JAYPCO010000040.1:0-7864 GCA_038124765.1 Alphaproteobacteria bacterium
GCTATTTGAAAGTATTCTTGATAAAGCTCTTGCACACTTATGTTTTTATCTTGAAGAGATCTCTTAATTTGACTTATTGACTTTTTCACTTACTCTACAACTTTTGGAACTTTAAAAAAGTTTTGTGCCCTATCGGGGGCATTGGATAAAACATCTTCCACAGAATTAGATTTTTCTACCTTGTCTGTTCTAATAGAAACAGTATTTTCTGTAACATTATGCAGTGGTTCAATATTTTCTGTATCAATTTTTTTTAAATTATCTACCCATTGTATAATATCTTTGAGTGAATTCTCATAAAAACTCTCTTTTTCTGATGGTAAATTTAACTTTGCTAAATAGGAAATTCTTTTAATATCAATATCACTCATAATGGTCGTCGATACTATATCAGATTTTTTACTAAGCAATAATTATAGCAAAAAATTTATAGCCATAGACTATGGATTAAAATTTATTGGTATGGCTATAAGCGATTCAACTAATATTATTTCTATTCCTTATAGGACTGTCAGCGAATATGAATTTTTTTCAAATATTGAGCAAATCCTAAAATCTGAAAAAATTTCAGGCATTATTATTGGCATGCCCTATTACCTTGATGGTCGAGAGTCTGAAATGAGTTCTAATGTTCGACAATTTGCAAAAAAAATAGAAAAAATAACCTCTTTGCCTATTTTATTTATAGACGAAAGGTTATCGAGCAAGAGCTATAAATCTGCAAAAAAATCAAAATTAGACTCAGTTCATGAAAAAAGCGCTTGTTTAATACTTGATGATTTTTTAACTTTGTATAGAAACTCACCTAGTGGTAAATAAAAAAATCACCTCTATTGATGACCTTTCAACTCGGGAAATTGATGGCATCGCAGATCTCGCGATCAAATTTCAAAAAACTAAAAAAAACTACTCAAATAAAAATCCCAAAAATATATTCAATTTATTTTTAGAGCCTTCAACAAGAACGACTGTTAGCTTTGAGTTAGCGGCCAGAAAATTAGGTCATAAAGTTATAAATATTAATTTTGAAAAAAGTTCCCTATCAAAAGGTGAAACTTTTGAGGACACAATGGATACTCTAATAAGCATGGGACCTGATTTACTTATCATTCGAGATAAAAATAACTATTCGCCTCATAATATTAGCAGTAAGCATAAAATACGAGTAATTAATGCAGGTGATGGAACTAATGAACACCCAACTCAAGCCTTACTAGATTATGCGGTAATTAAATCTATTTTTAAAAAGAAAAAGATTAAAATTGGAATTTGTGGTGATATAAAACATAGTCGAGTAGCTCATTCAAATATAAAACTTTTCACCAAAATGGGTTTTGACATCCATTTAATTGCACCAAATTATTTTCTAGATAAATCAAATCTGAAAAATCTAAACCCTAATATGACCTATCATAAAAACTTAAATTCATTAAAAAAAGTTGATGTACTCATGATGCTTCGAGTTCAAAAAGAAAGAATTCACAAAAGTGCTAATAGTTTAATGAATAATTTTAAAAAGGATTTTTGCCTATCGTCTAAACATTTATCCTATAAGCCTTATTTAATGCATCCGGGTCCAGTTAATCGAAATATTGAGATTAGCGATGCGGTTATGGATCAATACCCTAAATCTTTAGTATTAAAACAGGTGAATATGGGTGTTTATGTAAGAATGGCTTGTCTAAAATTTTTACTAGGCAAATGATAACTGCATTATTTTTATCTTATTTATTCGGATCAATACCCTTTGGGAAAATTGTAACTCAAATTTTAACAGGTAAAGATATAACAAAATCAGGTTCTGGAAATATAGGTGCCACCAACGTATATAGAACTGTCTCTAAAAAAATTGGATTATTAGTTTTATTATTAGATGGATTAAAACCTTTATTAGCTTTAGTTTTGATAAAATTTTGGCAGCCTGAAGATTTTGAAACCTTTAAATATTTATATCTACTAACTTCAATTCTCGGACATATGTATCCTATTTGGCTAGGGTTTAAAGGTGGAAAAGGAGTAGCCTGCTATTTTGGCGGTAATCTTTTAATAGATCCATTGTTAACAATTTCTTCAATGGTTGTTTGGATAATTGTTGTAAAAATAACAAAACTCTCTTCTTTAGGGGCTTTAATTTCAATAATTCTTTTGACAACTATTCAATTTATTTTTATGAATGGCACTTTAAATAAAATTAACTTAATCGTAATTTTAATTCTTATTATGTTTAAACACAAAGAAAACATAGCAAGATTAATGAGTGGAAAAGAAAACAAAATTAATTTTTAATAATTATGAACTTACTTGTCGTAGAATCTCCAGCAAAAGCAAAAACTATTAATAAATATTTGGGAGATGACTTCGAAGTTATCGCAACCGTAGGTCATTTTCGAGACTTAGCCAAAAGAGATGGGGTAAAAGTGGCAGAAGACTACAGTGATGTTCATTTAAATTGGGAAACAACATCAGCTGGAATGAAGATGTTAGAAGCCATCGAAAAAAAAGCTACGGGATATGATAAAATTTACCTAGCTACTGATCCAGATAGAGAAGGTGAAGCAATAACATGGCATTTAATTAAATCATTAGAGAAAAAAGTTGATGTTAATAAGTTTCAAAGAATTACATTCAACGAAATAACTAAAAATGCAGTTTTAAATAGTTTTGAAAGAGCAAGAAAGGTTGACGATCATCTTGTTTCAGCTTATTTAGCAAGAAGAAGCTTGGATTATCTAGCGGGTTATAGCTTATCTCCCGTGCTTTGGAGAAAGATGCCAGGAAGCCGATCAGCAGGCCGCGTACAATCTGTTGCTGTTCGTTTGATCTATGAAAAAGAGATTGAGATAGAACAGTTCGAACCAGAAAAATTTTTCAAACTAAATATCGAAGGTGAAATTAATGGATCAGCTTTAGAGACCTCTATAGTTTCTTTTGAAGGTCAAAAAGTAGATAAATTATTTTTTAAAGAAGAGGATCTTGCTAAAAAGGCAGAAAATCTAATACTTTCTAGTCAGTTTAAAGTAGAAAATATAGATGAAAGAAAAGTTTCCAGAAAACCAAAGGCACCTTTTAATACTTCTACACTTCAACAAACTGCAAATAGTCAATTAAACTTTAGCGCAAGTCAAACTATGACTATAGCCCAAGGACTTTATATGGGAGTAGATATTAATAAAGAGACAACCGCATTAATCACCTATATGAGAACTGATAGCATTAGCCTGTCTAAAGACTCCATTGATTTAATTCGTCAAAAAATTTTAGATGATCACGGAGACAAATATCTCCCTAATGAACCTATTGAATATAAAACGAAGAAAAAAAATGCCCAAGAGGCACACGAAGCAATTCGTCCTACAGATATAAATATTAAACCGGAAGATATCAAAGCCTATATTAGTGAAGAACAATACAAGCTTTATGATTTAATTTGGAGAAGAACTATCTCCTCACAAATGACTAATGCGGAAACTAATTTAAAAACAATTAGCATTAAAAATGCTGAAGAGTCTCTTATTCTAAAAGCAACTATGGGTAAATTAACTTTTGATGGTTTTAAGAAAATTTACAACTTGCAAGAGGAAGATGAAGAACAAACATTTTCGTTATTAGATGATATTAATATAAATGATGAATATTTTGCTAAAAAAGTTCAAATTGATGAATCATATACATCTCCACCCTCTAGATATACTGATGCGAGTTTAGTAAAAAAATTAGAAGAACTTGATATTGGAAGACCCTCAACATATGCCTCTATTATTCAAGTCATTCAATCTAGGGGTTATGTAATTAAAAATGGTAAATCTTTTCATTTAAATGATAGAGGTCGGGTAGTTAATGTTTTTCTAGTTAATTATTTTAAAAAATTCTTGGAGTACAAGTTCACAGCCGATATGGAACAACAGTTAGATGATGTTGCATCTAATAAAGCTGAATGGAAAGAATTAGTTCTTAATTTTTGGAAAGATTTTGAAAAATTTATCAATGAAGTTATGAGTAAACCGAATAGAGAAGTTATTGATGTTATTAATGATGAATTAACCCCGGTAATTTTTCATAAAAAAGACATTGGAACTGAAATCAAATGTACTTCATGGACTAATTGTTCCCACGATAGTAGCGGAGAATTAGGTATAAAAGTTGGTAAAATAGGAGGATTTATAGGTTGTTCAAAATACCCAGATTGTAAATACACAATATCTATTGGTAATTTTATCAAAGAAGTTAACCCTAATAATAAAGATGATGATATTGTTACCTTTCCTCGCGTTCTAGGCATTGATGCCGACACTAATAAAGAAATATCGATACAACTTGGTCCTTATGGCTATTACTTGCAGCTCGGGAAAGAAACTGATGAAGAAAAACCTAAAAGGGTTACTTTGCCTAAAACTTATGATCCAATGAACTTAGGTATGAATGTTGCCAGCCAATTAATCAAATTGCCCATAACCCTTGGTAAATATCCTGAAACAGAAGAGCCAGTGATTGCAAACATCGGTGCTTATGGCCCATATGTGAAATTTCAAGATATTTTTGCATCCTTAGGAAGGAAATTTGATGTTTTGGAAATTTCCTTGGATCAAGCTATTGAATTAATCAACATTAAAAAAAATAAACCTACTAATAAAGTAAGAGAAATTGGAACTTTAAAAAGAAGACGTCAAAAAGCGAACTTGTATAAAGGCAAGTCAGGAAAATACTATTTTAAGATTGGTATTATGAATTATAAAATTCCACCAGAATACGACGGTGAGAATTTAACAATAGAAGATGTTGAAAAAATTTTAAAAGCTAATCGTTAAATTTTTTTAATATTTAATTCTTTAAGCTGTCTGTCATCAATAGATACAGGGGCATTCATCATAAGATCTTGGGCTTTTTGGTTAAAAGGAAATGCTATTACTTCTCGAATATTTTCATTATCACTCAAAAGCATTATAATTCTATCAAGACCAGGGGCACAACCACCATGCGGAGGAACGCCATAATGGAATGCTTCAAATAAAGCGCTAAATTTAGTTTTAATTGTTTCTTCGTTATATCCAGCAATTTCAAATGCTTTTTTCATTATATCAGGTCTATGGTTTCTTATAGCACCTGATGATAACTCAATACCATTACATACGATATCATATTGGTATGCCAAAACATCAAGAGGATCTTTATTTATAAGCGTATCCATGCCTCCTTGTGGCATTGAAAATGGATTATGGCTAAAATCAATTTTACCAGTTATTGGGTCTTTTTCGTACATTGGATAATCGACCACCCAGCAAAACTCATAGGAATTTTTATTTATTAATTCTAACTCTTGACCAACTTTTGTAATAACTTTAGATCCAAAATCATAGGACTCCTGAGGTATATCACAAATAAAGAGAAGACCATCCTTTTGATTGAAGGAGTTTTCTTTAATCATTTTTGTTAAGTTTTCTTGATTAAAGTTTTTTGCAAGAGGGCCTTTAGCTTCTAGGTTTTCAAAATTGATATAACCAAGACCTTTTTTTCCCTGATCAATAGCCCATTTATTCAAATTATCATAGAAGCTTCGAGGTTTTCCCTCTGATTTTAAAGCTTGAATACAATTGACTATTGCGCCTTTGCTAATCAAATTTTCAAATATTTGAAGGCCTGAGCCTTTAAAAAATTCTGTAACGTTTACTAATCTAAGTGGGTTTCTTAAATCAGGCTTATCTGATCCAAATTGAGTAATACTTTGATTATAAGTAAAAGTTGGAAAGGGTAATTGATTTAAAGATTTACTCTCGGGTTTAAATTTATCAAAAATACTAAATAATAATCTGCTAATGACATCTAAAACTTGATCTTGCGTTGCGAAACTCATTTCCATATCAATTTGATAAAACTCACCAGGAGAACGATCCGCCCTACTGTCTTCATCTCTAAAACAAGGAGCAATTTGAAAATATTTATCAATACCTGATGCGATAAAAAGCTGTTTAAATTGTTGTGGAGCCTGAGGAAGCGCATAAAATGAACCCTTATGGATTCTCGAGGGAACTAAGTAGTCTCTTGCTCCCTCTGGAGATGGGGCAGTTAATATTGGCGTTGCTAATTCTAAAAAACCCTCATTAGTCATAAAGCTTCTAACAAAACTGATAACTTCAGTTCTTAATTTAATATTTTTCTGCATACGACTTCTTCGAAGATCAAGATATCTATATTTAAGTCGAATTTCCTCACCATAGTCGTTTTCAGAGTTAACTTCTAAGGGCAAAGGCTTTGCACAGTGGCTAAGATATTCAAATGATTCAATTTTTAATTCTACTTTGCCAGTGTCTAGATTCTTATTAATTGTATCTGAACTTCTCTCCATTACTGTTCCAGAGAACATTACAACATCTTCATTTTTTAATTTGGAAAGTTCATCAAATATCGATGAAGAGTTATCTACAACACATTGTAAAAGAGATGTTGAGTCTCTAAGGTCTATGAAAAGTAAATTTCCATGATCTCGTGACCTATTTACCCAACCAGCAATATTGATAATTTTACCAACTTTATTTTCATTTATCTGATTTATATAACAATCTCTATATTTGTTCATAGTGGCTCTTAATTAGAGACAAATTAATATTATGGTTATTCTGAGAAAGCAAATGATTAATAGTTCTAGCAGCTATGAAAGCATCAAGATAAGTTCGATTAATGTGATTCATTGTTTCTTTGATAATTTTATCTGAAATTGTAATGGATTTAGATTTAAGGTGTTTTTTAATTAACTTAAAAAGTAATTCTTCATCAGGTTCTTCAATGATTTCAATATGAAATTGTTTTAGTCGAGATAAAGTATCTGGCAGTGCAGTATCCTTTGTACTTAATTCAAAAGGGTTTGTTTGAGTAAAAATTGTTAATGGAATATCTTGGCTTAAAAAATATTGTATAAAATGAAAAAAAAACTCTTCAGATAGAGGGAGTTTATCTAAGTCTAGGTATAAACCATTTTGGAAATCAAGTGAACTTGGTAGTGTCGTAAAGTAATCATAAGATTTTTTTTTAGAATATTTTTTTGCAATTGTAGATTTGCCAGATTTAGATGATCCATAAACAAGATTAAATTTATTTTTGGCTTCTAAAATTTTTAGAATTTTTAAATTTTTATTTGAAACAATTAAGTCATTAGACTCATTATCAAAATCTAGGTATGTCTGCACTATTTAAAAAAATTTAGTAAAAAATTATATTGATTAGGAGAATAAATGCTTTTTATTTCAATGTTAATTTTTTTATTATTATATTCTAATATTTTAGGTGAATAGTCTGTTAATAAGACAATATTATTGTAGTTATCTGCATCAATATTAAATACATAATTTAAAGAGCTAGTCTTAAATAGATTAATCCAAATATTTTTTAAATCATCATCTATATGATATTCTTTTATTCTAAAAAACCTATTTTTATAGTTTAGATAAATAAATTTTTTATTATTAAAGGCTTTTAGTTTAAAATTTGGACATTCAGTCTTAATTAAATCAAAATTAAAAAAGTTTTTTTCGAAAGTGCAATTAATGAATAATAAATTATTTTGGATATTTTTTTTTTCTAGATCATTAGATAATTTTAAAAAATCAAATTCAAATTTGATATATTGTTGGCTGAAATTAATATTATAAATTGATCCCTCTAAATAACTTTTAATATCTTCATTAGAAACTCTTTCATTTATAAAAAGAAGTAAATCATTAAAATTATTTAATTGATCATTTTTTTGAATAGAAATTTCTTGATAAGCTGATAGATTTCTAAAAATTAATAGAACAAAAATAAAAATAACTAAAAATAATCTCATTGAGCAAAATATACAAAAAATCAGGGGTTGATGTAGTAAAAACTGATA
>JAYPCO010000041.1:0-7586 GCA_038124765.1 Alphaproteobacteria bacterium
TTATTAAATCAATCCTCCCCTGTGATTGTAAAGGACATGAAAGACACATCGAGTTTGTATATTTTGATGCCGATGAGAATTTAATTGATCCCACCACTTCAGGGACTTCAATTAATTAATTTTAGAAACTTCCAGCAACACGAAGAGAGGTTCCTTCACCCCCATACTTTAATAAAAGGCAAAAATGCTGTGGGTAAAACTAATTTACTCGAGGCTATAAGTTTTTTATGTCCGGGAACAGGCTTTAGAAAAGAAAGCCTGCAAAATTTTTCTAATCATGATAGCACGGAGCAGCTTTCGTCTATCATGTTTAAATTTTTACATGAAGAATTGCACAATGAGCTAAAGATAGAAATTGGCTTCTCCGAAAATCGTTGGTCTAAGAATTATTATTTAAATGACAAAAAAATTTCTCAACAACAATTATTATCTATCTTTCAACTATTTTGGTTTACAGAAATAGATAAAGTTTATTTTATTAAAGATCCGCAATATCAGCGAAACACCATTAATAGAATTATGTGCTATTTTAATGCGCAGCTTTTTAAGCTGTTAAATACTTTTACAAAATTACGAACAGAAAAAAAGAAAGTTCTAAAAAACTCGCCAAATAATGCTTGGCTTGAATCCCTTGATGCCCAATTATTAGAAGTAGGTAAGAACATACTGGAAATTAAAATTGAGTTTTTGCATGCATTTAACAATTTTATGGCTCATGAAGAAAACACATTTTTCCAATTTGAGATAGCCCCCAGCTCAGCCTTTGTGGACTCAGCCTTGTTTTTAAAACAGTTCGAGCAAGGACTAAAAGATGAAAATCAGTGGCCAACCGATTACCGACTCAAATCCGAATCAGATCCCTTAAAATCAGTTTTTGAAATTTCTCACGCTGGAAAAAAAATTTCACAGCTATCCTCAGCGCAATCTAAACTTCTAATCCTAAGCTTTCTTTTACATTGCGCGAAATTTTTGAATGAAAACAAAATTACAATTTTTTTAATTGATGAAATATTTGATAACTTTGATAGTATGAATATTGAAAAAGTTATTCAATATTGTGCAGAAAATAATTTTCAAACTTTTTTTTCTACGACTGATAACTTTTCACTTCAAGGGTCGATTAACAACTTAGAAATTAAAGAAATTAGATAATGTCAGATCAATATACCGCTTCCTCCATTAAGGTTTTAAAAGGACTTGAAGCAGTTCGTAAAAGACCGGGGATGTACATCGGCGATACCGATGACGGCACGGGACTTCACCATATGGTTTATGAAGTCTTGGATAACTCTATTGATGAAGCCCTGGGGGGATATTGTGATTCAATCCAATTAATTGTTAATAAAGACGGCTCAGCTACCATCTCAGATAATGGCCGCGGTATTCCAGTGGATATGCACAAAACAGAAAAAGTACCCGCTGCCGAAGTCATCATGACCCAACTACACGCAGGGGGAAAATTTGATCAAAATAGTTATAAAATTTCTGGCGGTTTACACGGCGTAGGGGTATCGGTGGTCAATGCACTATCAGAAAAGTTAACCCTAACAATCCGCAGGGATGGCAAAATTTATGAAATGGAATTTAAAGACGGCGCGACAACCAAAAAATTAAAAGAAATTGGCTCTATGAAAAAGTCAGATCGCACCGGCACTAGTGTGCAGTTTTGGCCTTCAAAAAAAATTTTTACTAATACTACCTTTGTTCTAAAAACCTTAGAAAACCGAGTTCGCCAATTAGCGTTCTTAAACTCTAATGTCAAAGTAACTCTCACAGACATGCGCTTAGCGAAAGTGGAGCCAATTGAGTTTTACTATCAAGGAGGATTAACCGCTTATGTCCAATTTTTAAATGCACGTAAGTCAACTTTAAATAAAATTATTCCTTTCGAAGGAGAGAGCAACGGCATCAAAGTTGAAGGCGCGCTGCAATGGAACGATGGATACAATGAAACGATGTTGTGTTTTACAAACAATATTCCACAAGGCGACGGGGGTACCCACCTTCAAGGGTTTCGCTCTGCCTTAACACGATCTTTGGTAAGCTACTCTAATACAGTAGCCACCACTAAAAAAAGCAATGTGACTTTATCTGGAGATGATGCGCGGGAAGGAATGACATGCGTTTTATCCGTTAAAGTTCCAGATCCCAAATTCTCTTCACAGACTAAAGACAAACTGGTGTCCTCGGAAGTAAGACCGGTGGTAGAAAAAGTGATCGCCGAGCAGTTAAGTGCTTGGTTAGAACAAACTCCCGGAGAAGCCAAAAAGATAGTCTCTAAAATTATTGAGGCAGCCAGCGCACGGGAAGCTGCTCGTAAGGCACGAGAATTAACCAGACGCAAAAACGTCTTAGAGTCCTCCTCTCTGCCGGGAAAACTGGCGGATTGCCAAGAAAAAGATCCTGCTAACTCAGAGTTATTTATCGTTGAGGGTGACTCAGCGGGAGGTTCAGCTAAGCAAGGAAGAGATAGAGCAACGCAAGCTATCCTGCCTCTGCGAGGTAAGATTTTAAACGTTATTAAAGCCAACCCGCACAAGATATTAGAAAATAATGAAATTTCCGCACTGATTACTGCCATTGGCGCAGGCTACGGTAATCCCCCAACAGAAAAAGATTTTAATCCCAGTGAATATTTTAATCCAGACTCCATGCGATATCACAAAATCGTTATTATGACAGACGCAGATGTGGACGGCAGTCACATTCGAACACTCTTGTTAACTTTCTTCTATCAATTCATGCGAGGGATTATTACCTCGGGCCGCCTTTATATTGCGCAACCGCCTTTATATAAAGTTAAAAAAGGAAACTCAGAAAATTATTTATTAGATGACCGAGAGTTAACCAAATATCTTTTAATTAACAATAAAGATGAATTAGATTTTCATGTTTATGATAAAAAGAAAAAAGTTCAACTGAAAGAAACAGAGTTAAATGAATTAATCGACTTAGCTGCTAAAGCCAATTCGGCTTATCAAAATTTAGATTTAACGTATTTAGACCATAAGTTTTTTGATCAAATTATCAACACGGGCCTTTTCTTAGAAGATTTTCACCCTCCCAAAGTAGATAAAAATAATTTTAAAAACTTACTAGGGAATTTGAATGAGATTTATAAAGAAGAAAATATCAAGTTTACTTTTCAAAGTATGATTAGCAATGAACTCGTATTTTTGCAGGAGAAAGAAGGGTATAATAAAATTATTAAGGTCCCTTTAGAAAAATTATTACATATTCGAGAATTTATTACGGCACAGAACTTAGCAGAGTACCACAAAATGGGATTTGCCAAATCTACCCAGACCAATTTTGGTATTATGAAACTAACCACTAAAGAGCTACACACGTGTTATGGCTTGGTAGAATTTTTTAACACTCTATTCGATATGAGTAAGAAAGGCCAGTCAATCAGTCGATACAAAGGGCTTGGAGAGATGAACCCCGAGCAATTATGGGAAACCACTCTAGACCGCAATAATCGTAAGCTTTTACAGGTAAAACTGGAAGATCAGGTACACACGGAACGACAATTAATCATGCTCATGGGGGATGACGTGACTGATCGTAAGAATTTTATCCAAGACAACTCTATTAAGGTTGCAAACTTAGACATCTAAGTTGAAGAGTAATAGAAAATATCTATTTGTAAATTCATCGGATTTTTTATTAATACGATCTATCGCATTTGCCGGCCAGGCAATCACGTTAGGCTTATCGCAATATTTTTTTGATTTTTCTCCAACGGTTATTATCGCGTCCTGGACGATAGCATTGTTCTTATTATTAAGCCTCGGGCTCTCTTATTATTTATTAGATCAAGGCAATAAAATTTTTTCAGAAAAACAAATTTATTTATTTTTATGTTTTGATGTATTGCAAATATCTTGTTTGATTGCCTTTAATGGTGGCTACACCAATCCCTTCATCTTTATTTTATTGGCGCCCATAGCTATTGCCGCCTCGTATTTAAGTATTGAGCGTATCTTAGTCATCCTCAGCATAGCTTTAGTTTGCTATGCACTGCTATTCAATTTCTATGTTGAACTGCCATCCTTAGTTCAACCAAATATGAACTTTAATTACAGTTTAGCCATTATGATTTCCTTATTTTTAAGCAGCATTTTTTTAGTCTTCTACTTATATTATTTTTCGCTGAACTATAAAAATACCCAAACCGCATACGAGTTGGCCAGTCAGCAACTCCAAAATGAAAAAGAATTACTGAAGGTGGGGGGACTAGCTGCAGCAGCAGTTCATGAACTAGGCACTCCTTTGAATACCATTAATTTAATTGTTAATGATTTTGATCAGGACTCCTCCCTTAAAGAAAAATACGGGCAAGATATCAATACGCTCAAAGTAGAGTTGGATCGGTTAAAACTGATATTAAAAGAACTATCGACTAACCCAGAGAGTAAGGAGGTTGCCAAAGAAGTCAGTACGATGTCCTTGGATGCCTACCCACAATCCCTATGCGAACAGTTTGCGCAAAATTATAGAAATATTAAATTGGATTATCGATCCGATCCCTTATCCAAAAATATTACGATCACTATCACCCCAGAGCTGAATATCGCCATGAATAACATTATTAAAAATGCAATAAGCTTTGCAAATAAACAAATCCTCGTGATTGCGGAAGTGGAGCAGGACTTGTATCACATTAAAATTCGCGATGACGGCCCCGGATTTGATAAAAAGTTTATAGCAAATTTTGGAAAACCATTCTATTCTAGCAGACCCGAAACGGGGGTTAATATGGGCTTAGGCCTATTTATAACGAAGCAGATGATTGAAAATCTTAACGGAGAAATCATTGTACAAAATAATGACGGAGCAGAAGTAATTGTAACATGGCGGATTTAGAGACAAACTCGGATAGGGAAAAAACTTTATTTATTATTGAGGACGACAAACCTTTTCGCGAGAGACTAACCACCTCCTTTGAGCGCAAAGATTTTACCGTCACGGCGGCGGGATCCAAAAAAGAAGCATTGGAAATTTTAGCAAACAACAATTTTAATTACGCAATCGTGGATTTACGATTAGGCGATGGTTCGGGATTAGATGTTATTAAAGTTATCAAAGAACAAAACCCTCAATGCCGTACAGTGATGTTGACCAGCTACGGAAATATTGCAACAGCGGTTTCATCAGTCAAACTGGGAGCGGATGATTATTTAACTAAACCGGCTAACGTGGATGATATCGAAAAATCCTTAATGTCTGCAACTGCTTCTTCTTTACCACCTCCCCCAGAAAACCCTATGTCCGCGGATCGTATTCGTTGGGAACATATTCAAAGGGTGTTTACACAGTGTAATCGCAACGTCTCAGAGACAGCGCGCCGACTTAAAATGCATCGTCGTACTCTCCAAAGAATTCTAAACAAACACGCACCTAAAGAATAGATTAGCACCCTAATCTTTGTTATTCTCCATGCATGCCTGAGTCTCGTCTTATACTAGTTGACGGTTCCGGGTATATCTTCCGAGCCTATTACGCACTGCCGCCCATGAACAATTCCAAGGGCATCCCCACCAACGCCGTCTATGGTTTTTGCAATATGATGCTCCGATTAATTGAGGAGCACCCCCACGATAAAATTTTAATTATTTTGGATGCGGGCAAAAATACTTTTCGCAATACTCTGTATTCCGAGTACAAAGCTAACCGATCCGAGGCGCCAGAAGATTTAATTCCTCAATTTGGAATTATTCGAGAAGCTATTCAGGCCTTTGGGCTAGACGTCATCGAAAAAAAAGATTTTGAAGCAGACGATATAATCGCAAGTTATGTCAAATATGGAGAGAATAATAAAATTCCCACCACGGTATATAGTTCGGATAAAGACTTGTTTCAGCTCCTATCGAATAATACGCGTATCATGGATCCCATGAAGAATGTGGAAATTGATGAAGCCAGAGTTTTAGAAAAATTTGGTGTTGGCCCGGATAAAATCACCGATGTCCAAGCGCTCATTGGCGATAGCGTAGATAATATCCCAGGGGTTCCTGGCATCGGACCTAAAACAGCCGCCAAATTAATCAATGAATTCGGCAGCTTTGAAGAGCTCTTGGCAAAAAAAGATCAAATTAAGAATGTACGCATCAAAAACCTTATTCACGACCACGAAGAGTCTGCCAAAATCAGTCACCAACTAGTGATCTTAAAAAATGATTTAGAATTGCCCATCCCCATTGATCAACTTAAAGAGTTTGATGACTCCCCCGAGTTAAATGAATTTTTTAAAAAATATGAATTTAAATCACTGATTAGAACTTCGCTGCATGAAACAAAACCCCATACCTCCAAAAAGACTTTGGATTTTAAATCGATCACAACTTCCAAAGCAATGATCGATTATCTCCAATCACTACACACAGAACAGGCAATCGCGATTGACTTAGAAACCGACAGCCTAGATGTCAATCAAGCTACAATCATAGGCATCTCCCTATCTAACGCAGACCAAGCTTACTACCTGCCTTTCAAATCACCTGAAAATGAACTAAAGGAGGCCGAGCAAAAAAAGGTACTACAAGAACTCAACGTCCTTTGCGAAGACGCCTCCATTGTCAAAATTTTTCATAACGCCAAATACGATAGTGTTATCTTAAAGCGCTTTGGCGTAAACACTGTATCTTTTCAAGATACATTGCTGATGTCTTATTTTATCAATAATGGTTTGACCAAACACAATTTAGAAGATCTGTACTATTATTATTTTGGGGAAGAAAAAGAGAAGTTTAAAGATGTCATCAAAAATGAATCTAAAAGAAACTATAACGACTTTTCGGAAGTCCCCTTAGAGGCAGCAACGAATTACGCTGCCCACGATGCGTATGCTACCTTTCAATTATACCTACAACTAAAAAAGCAAATCGCAGAAGCTCCTGAGAACTGGATCTACTATGATATCGATAAAAAACTAAGCCTTGTTCTGCAAACCGTAGAAAGCCACGGATGTAAGATTGACTTGAAATTTCTGAGCAAGCTCGAAAAAGATTTAAATAAAGAAATCCAAGTCATTGAGCAAAAAATCTTCAAAATAGCAGGGGAGGAATTTAATATTGGCTCACCCAAACAATTAACTGAAGTGTTCAAAAAACTGGATTTAAAAGTGACCAAAAAAACCAAAGCAGGCGATTTTCAAACTAATGTGAAGGTTTTAGAGCAACTAGAGGAAGAGGGCGTAGAGATCGCATCGCATATTTTGCAATGGCGACAGTATTCTAAACTCGTTTCTACTTATACCTCCTCGCTTGCCGAGCACGCCGACGCCCAGGATCGAGTACACAGTACTTTTAATATCGCAGCCACTATTACAGGTAGACTCAGTTCCTCGGAGCCCAACCTTCAAAATATTCCTATTAGAACGGAGATAGGAAAAAAAATTAGAACGGCGTTTATCGCTGAAAAGGATTACGAACTGTATAGTTTTGATTACTCCCAAATTGAGTTGAGGGTTTTGTGTGAAGCGTGTGCAGATCCTAACTTATTAAAAGCCTTTCAAGAGGATCAAGATATTCATCAAAGCACGGGTCAATTAGTGTTTAATAAAAAAGAAATTAATGCCAATG
>JAYPCO010000042.1:0-7560 GCA_038124765.1 Alphaproteobacteria bacterium
TCTACAATGAGGTTTTCCGGGGGGTTAACATTCATGGGCTTTTCATCATAAAATTCGATGGAAACTTGCATACCATCCTCTAAAAATTTAGCTGTTTCTTCATTAACTTGCCCTAAAGAGAGTACTACTTGTTCATAGTTTTGGTTATTCATGAAAGTAAAATCATCACCACTTCTAAATAAAAACTGGTGATCAATCTCTTCGGCTCTTATTTTTTCAATCGACTCAGAGCTTCGAAAGCGCTCATTTAATTTAGACTGATTGGTAATATTTTTGAGTTCCGCTTGAATATAAGCTCCTCCTTTACCAGGTTGTGTATGGGATAATTTCACCACCCGCCATAGGGCGTTATTGTGTTGGATGATATTTCCAACTTTCATGTCATTGGCGTTTATTTTCATTTTGATTTGTAAATTTGGATCATTTGATCGAGTAGTTTTAATGAGTCTTCTCTTGAGCGTTGAAAACAGTTTCTGCCGATAATCGAACCATTACCACCACCATGATGAATAGCTTTTATTTCATCAAATAAAGACTTATCGTCTTTGGCATCACCGCCTGAAAATACCACCAATCTTTTACCTTCAAAGGCAACTTTTTTAATATGGGCAACTCTTTCAGTAAGGGTTCCGATTGCAATTTTATTTTTTTCAAAAGCGGCCTTCGTGGGATCCTCTTCTAGAAAATCTGAGGGAAGCTTGACTTTAATTATATTAGCTCCGAGTAATGCAGACATATGTGCAGCATAGGAGATGATATTCATCGCAGTCTCTCCTTTTTTACTGATATTAGCACCTCTAGCATATGCCCAGAGCACGACGGCTAATCCTTTGGACTTTGCTTCATGGCTTAAGGATCGATATTCTTCCATCAACTCAAAATTATGATCAGAGCCAGGATAAATCGTAAAACCTATCGCAGCACAACCTAGTTTAAGGGCATCATCGATACTTCCGGTAACTGCTTGGTCTAAAGAATTTGCCAGTGTATTTGAACTATTAATTTTTAGTATGGTGGGGATCTGTCCATAAAAACTATCAGAGCTTGTTTGCAGTAAACCTAAGGGAGCGGCGTACGCTGATAGCCCTGCATCAATGGCTAATTGGTGATGATAATTAGGGTCGTAGGCAGGTGGATTAACCGCAAAGCTTCTATCAGGTCCGTGTTCAAAACCTTGATCAACAGGCAGAATAATCATTCTACCCGTTCCGCCCAGTTTACCTTGGCCTAACATTTTCATCAGATTAGATCTCACTCCTACATTTTCATGAGTATAATGTGAGATGATTTTTTTAGTTGTTGAAGTAACTCGCATAATTCCTCCTAAAGATTACACACTTGCTTAGTAGTCTCAAGCATTCGATTAGAAAATCCCCATTCGTTGTCGTACCAAGTTAAAATTCTACCAAAATTATCAGAAACAACTGTTGTTTCAGTCATGTCCAAAATAGAACTTCTAGAGTCATGGTTGTAATCACTTGAGACTTTGGGATCTGTATCCACACCTAAAATGCCTTTCAGTGCTCCATTCGAGTATTCTTTGAATTTCGCATTTAACTCATCGACCGATATTTTATTTTTGGTATTAAATTTAAAATCCACAAGTGAAACGTTTGGAGTAGGAACTCTGATTGCCGTACCGTCTAATTTTCCTTTTAAGTGAGGGAGAACTAAACCAACAGCTTTTGCAGCACCTGTGCTAGTGGGAATAATATTGCTGGCAGCAGATCTGGCTCTTCTTAAATCCTTATGAAAAGTATCTACGGTATTTTGGTCGCCCGTATATGAGTGGATAGTGGTCATGTATCCATTTTCAATGCCAAATTCTTTATCAATTACATAAGCCACCGGAGATAAACAATTGGTCGTACAGGAAGCATTTGAAATCACTTCATGACTAGCATTCAGTCCACTATGGTTCACCCCTTGAACAACAGTAAAGTCTGCATTGGTACAAGGAGCGGAAACAATCACTTTTTTGGCACCACTTTCTATATGCGCCATTGCCTTTTCTTTCGAGGCAAAAACACCTGTGCACTCTAAGATCACATCAACTTTTTTATCACCCCATTTAAGGTCAATAGGGTTTCTTTCCGAAGTAACTTCAACCTCGGTTGAGCCAATTTTAAACTTATTATCAGCTGTCTTAACAATTTCTTGTGAGAGAGATCCATGAACACTGTCGTATTTTAATAAATGTATATTCGAGTCTATATCAGCGAGATCATTAATATAGGCAATCTCATACGTATCGTTAAACTCTTTGGCTCTTTCAATAAAAGCTCTAAAAACTAATCTTCCAATTCTACCAAATCCATTGATAGCTACTTTTTTTTTTGACATTTTATTTTTTTATCCTTTTTTTAATTTGTGTTGATATGTTTTTTGGAGTTAATCCAAATTTATTAAAAACATCTTTAGCGGGAGCGCTTGCTCCAAATTCATCGATCCCAAAGATATTTTCTAATTTTGTGTATTTATTCCAATACATGGTTGATCCGGCTTCGATCACAAAGACTTCATTGAGTTTAGACTTGAGTAAGTTTTTTTGAAAACTAACAGATTGTTGGTCAAATATAGAGGTGCAAGGCATAGAGACTACTTTTGAGGAGATTTTGAAACTTTCTAATGACTGAGCAACCTCAATCGCTAAAGATACCTCTGATCCCGTGGCTATAATGGTAATCAAATTTTGTTTATGGGTTTCATAAATTACATAAGCGCCTTTAAAGTTTTTAGCAGATATTTTTGTATTTGAAATTTGAGGTAAATTTTGTCTTGTCAGACAAATAAAGGAGGGTGCATTATTAATTTCTAGAGCTGTTTTCCAACAAATGGCTGTTTCCATGGCATCGCACGGTCTAAATAAATAACTATTAGGAATTAATCTTAACATATTAATTTGCTCAATAGGTTGATGCGTAGGGCCATCTTCTCCAAGGCCGATTGAGTCATGCGTAAAAACGTGAATGGGGTCAATTTTCATAAGAGCTGCGAGTCTTAAACTAGGTTTCATGTAATCAGCAAAACTAAGAAATGTTCCTGAAAAGTTTTTATAAAGTTTGGTTGCCGCAATACCATTCATGATACCAGCCATTCCATGTTCTCTAACGCCATAGTGAATAAATTGACCTGATAGGTTTTTGTGATCCAAAACAGACATTTGTTTACCTTTGGTATTATTAGAGCCAGTTAAATCTGCCGATCCTCCAATAATTGGATGGCTTGAGTTAATGTAATTTAATACTCCCTCGGAAGATTTTCTCGTGGCCTGTGATGAATGAAAACTTTTCAGATCAGATATGATTTTTGAAAACAAAGCATCCACAGCTTTTTGGGTAAAAGGTGATGTTTTAATATTTTTTAAATCTTTTAAGGATTGTTTATAAGTTTTTGAACATCTGTTTGATGAATTTCTCCATTCTTTCAAAAGATTATTTGGAATGGTAAAAGGTTTTTCGTTCCAACCTAATTTTTTTTTAGTAAGAGTTATTTCATCTGCCCCTAGTGGTGATCCGTGAGAAGAAGATTTGGCAGCCTTGTTGGGAGAGCCAAATCCAATAATCGTCTTAAAATTAATTAGAGTAGGTTGGTTTGATTTTTGAGCTTGTTTAAAAAGTTGCGTAATATTTTTATGGGAATGGCCATCACCCGATAAAACATTCCAATTAACAGATTTAAAGCGCATATTAGTACTATCGCTAAACGATAAATCGGTAGAACCATCAATGCTGATTTTATTATTGTCGTAGGCAAGGATTAAATTTTCTAATTGAAGATGACCGGCTAAACTAATAGCTTCTTGACTGATACCCTCCATTAAGCATCCATCTCCACAGAATACATACACCTTGGGAATTCTTTTAAGTTGCTTTTCTACAGCAAGCTTTTTAAGAGCTAAAGCCATGCCAACAGCATTAGAAATACCTTGACCCAGAGGCCCTGTCGTAATTTCAATACCGGCATCAGGTTCGTATTCAGGGTGTCCTGCAGTTATAGATCCAAGTTGTCTAAAATTTTTAATTTGTTCGATTGTCATTTTTTTGTAACCGGTTAAATACAGCAATGAATACAAAAGCATCGAACCGTGACCATTTGAGAGAACGAATCGATCACGCAGAGCCCATGTAGGATCTTTGGGGTTATGAATTAAATAATCTTTAAATAAGACAGTGGCAATGTCTGCCATGCCCATGGGCATACCAGGATGGCCTGAATTTGCTTTTTCAACTGCTTCAATTGATAAAAATCGGATGCAATTAGCTAACTGTGCGTAATTTTTCAATGGAATAACTCTTCGTAATACTTAATAATTAAAGTATGAGTGAATTTCAACAACAAATACTGCAAAAAATAGAGCAAATTGCCCTAAAGCTTCAAAACTATCGATCAAGCAACCAAGCTCTGGAGCACGAAAAACAGGAGTTAATTGCAAAGATTGAATATTTAGAAAGACGAGAAAGAGAGTTATCTAGTGAGATCGAAAATCAAAAACAAGAACTTTCAGATAAATCACATTTAATTGATCAAGCATCTAGTAAAATAGAGGAGCTTTTGGGGTCTATGGATATTGATGGTTAATCTTACGTTGAACATTGGAGGGAGGCCTTTAAAAATTCAATGTTCAGAAAGTAACGTTCAAGCTGTTCAGGAAATTGGCAGTAAAATTAGCCAACTCATTGACTCAGAAAAAAAAGAGAATGTACCTTTTTTAACATCCACTTTGATAGCGTATTTAAAATCTATGGAGGATGTTTTGCGCAAAGAAAAAATTTTACAAGACTCGTTAAATCAAAAACTATTCTACGAAAGCCGTATTCAAGAGCTTCAACTGGAAAATCAAAATTTAAAATCTGATATTGAACTAATTTTTAAAAAACTAAGCGAAAATATTTCTATTGAATAAAAAAGAAATTAGAAAGCATCATCTTCAACTAAGGATGTCGCTAACTAAAGAAACTGTAAAACAGCTTTCCTCTCAAATAAATTTAAAAATTTTAAACATAATAGCTGAAAATGATGAGAATAAAAAAATAGGATTATTTTACCCCTATAAAAATGAGGTAGATGTTTTGTTAATGACGCAAGTTTTGGAAAAAAAAGGCTATTATTGTCTTCTACCCAAAGTTAGATCTATTGGAGAGCCGTTAGACTATTATGCCTTTAGCTCAGACAGAACAAACTTGGTAGAAGGATTTGGGGGAATAATGGAACCTATCGAAGGGGAAGTTGTCGATCCAGATATTATCATTGCTTCTTGTTCGGCATTTAATGAAAAAGGGTATCGAGTAGGCTATGGCGGAGGTTTTTTTGATCGCACAATTGAGCAACTCAAATTAAGAAAAAAAATAGTTACCATCCTTGCCGCCTTTGAGGTTCAACGGACGAACTATGATTTCCAAGAAAGTCACGATCAAAAAGTTGACTATATTTGTACAGAGAATAAAACTTATCAAATATGAACTTCTTAATAATAGGAGATGTGGTTGGTCGTTCTGGTAGGAATGCTATTCAAAAACATTTAAAAAAAATCCAAAGTCAATTTGAGATTGATTTTACTATATTGAACGGTGAAAATTCGGCAGGGGGTTATGGTATCACCGGACAAATATACGAGGATTTTATGAGCTGGGGCATAGATGCCATAACATTAGGTAATCATGCTTGGAAGAAACCTGAAATAATTGACTATATTAAGATTAACCCTGACTGTAATATAATAAGACCCTTGAATTTTAAGGAAGACTCTCCAGGGCAAGGTTATAAAATTTTTACACATAAAAATGGTAAGAGAATTCTAGTTAGTCAAATTCATGGGTTGGCGTTTATTGATCTACCTTTAGATAACCCCTTTGACATCATCGATACAAAACTACTTTCCATTATTAACGATCACCAAATTGACTACTCCTTTTTAGAGGTTCATGCTGAAGTTACCTCTGAAAAAAATGGTATTGCACAGAATTACGATGGTAAATTCACAGCGATATATGGAACGCATGTTCATATCCCTACAATGGACGCACGAGTCTTACCCAAAGGCACATGTTTTCAAACAGACATAGGAATGACGGGAGACTATAATTCCATAATCGGGATGAAAAAAGAGAATGCTATCAAACGCATGCGAACTGGAAACAATAGTCATCGTTTAGAGCCCTCTGAAGAAGAGGCCACAATATCTGGTGCAATTATAAAGACCCAAATTGGACAAAAAAGCTCTATACAATCTATCCAAATAGGTGGAGTATTAGATCGCAATTTATTATCATAAATCATGGCTGGCCATTCCAAATTTAAAAACATCCAATTTCGTAAAGGAGCGCAGGATAAAAAACGTGCTAAACAATTTGCAAAAATTGGCAGAGAAATTCAAATCGCTGTTAAACTAGCCGGCACTGATCCAGAGTCTAACCCTAGACTTAGATTGGCGATCAGCAACGCTCGAAATGTTAATATGCCCAAAGATAACGTCGAAAGAGCAATCAATAAAAATAATACTGACACAACAGATTATAATGAGGTGAGGTATGAAGGCTATGGACCCTTTGGAACTGCTTTTATAGTGGAAGCATTAACCGATAATAAGAATAGAACAGCCTCAGAAATTAGATCAATATTTTCCAAAAACGGAGGAAACTTAGGTGAAACCGGAAGTGTTAGTTTTAATTTTGATAAAGTGGGTGAAATACAAATCAACGGTGAGATAAGCGATGGTTTGTTAGAAGAATTGATTGAGAGTGGCTTAGAGGATTATAGTATTGAAGATGGAACAACCTATGTTTTTTGTCCGTTTGAAAATCTTGCATCCTTAGAAAAATCAGTTCGCGAAAAAAATGTTGAAGTAGTGAGCGCTAATATAATTTGGAAGCCAAATTTATCAGTAAAAATTGAAAACGCTGACGACTTAAATAAACTGATTAAATTAACAGAAGACTTAGAGGATAATGATGATGTTCAAAATTGTTTTTCCAATCTTGATTTTGATAGTTCATTATTAGGTAATACCAGTGCCTGATAAAGCTTGGAAAAATAGAGAAAGATTAGTTTCTAGATTTTTTGGGGGTGTGCGTAACGCTTTAAGCGGCATAAACTCTAAAATTACACACTCAGATGTCGTGCATGAAAGTTTGTTTATTGAATGTAAACTTCGTGCCAAGCATAGCGCAGTTAAGTTATGGGATGATACAAAAATACTAGCGGATAAAGAAAAAAAAACACCTGTCATTGCTTTATGTGAAAAAAATAGACCTGGTTTTTGGATCATGGTACATTCAGATGATTTTGGCGTTGTAGCAGAAGAGTTAAAAAAAAATAAATCAGATTTGAAAGAAGAGGAATAGGAATGGAAGAAGTTGTCAGTTTAGCTGCCCTTGAGGGTTCGGTGGATTTTTCAATGTTGGGTATGTTTTTTAAGTCTGATTGGATTGTTAAATCTGTAATTATCTTATTAGTTATTTTCTCTATTCAGTCATGGAAAATAGTTATCCAAAAAGTATTGATGATGAATAAAATAAGAAGAGTTTCTAAAAAATTCGAAAATCATTTTTGGTCAGGGGT
>JAYPCO010000043.1:0-7443 GCA_038124765.1 Alphaproteobacteria bacterium
TATTTAAAAGATATTAAAAGAGCACAGTACTTTGGTGTGACTGATAAAGAAGCTCTCAATGCTTTCCAACTTTGCTCAAAACTAGAGGGGATCATACCTGCGCTAGAGCCTTCTCATGCATTAGCTTATTTATTTAAAGCTTTTAAAAATAAACATAAAGGCAAAACGGTTATCTTAAATCTATGTGGTCGAGGGGATAAAGATTTATTTACAGCAGCGAAGGCTATAGGGTTTGATGTTAATGAATAATCTTGATTTACTGCCTAAAAAAAATGTTTTGTCATTGTTTATGACATGTGGCTTCCCTTCACTTACACAAAGTAAAAAAATTTTTAGTGAAATTATTTCTCATCAGCCTGATATTATTGAGTTTGGTCTCCCCTTCTCTGACCCCATGGCAGATGGCCCTGTTATCCAGGAGGCAAATAAACTCGCACTCAAGTCTAAAATTACGACTAAGCAATCTCTTAATTTAATTAAGCAATTTAAGACAAAAAAACTTAAAACATCTTTTGTAGTAATGTGTTACCTCAACACTGTTCAAAAATATGGTGTCAATAAGTTTATCAATGAAATTAAAGGTGTCGTTGATGGAATTATCTTAGTGGATCTTCCTTTTGAAGAGGAAAAGGAAATTAAATCACAATTAGAAAAAAATAACATTTACTTAATTAAATTAATTTCTCCCATGACAGATAAAACAAGAGCTAAAAAACTTTTAAAAAATTCTAAAGGATTTATTTATTATATCTCCGCTACAGGCATCACAGGTTCTAATAAACTTAATTATAATGAAATTAACAAAAATATTTTATCACTCAAAAAACTCACCAAAGTTCCTGTTTTGGTTGGTTTTGGAATTAAATCTCGCCAAGACGTCCTGGCAATATCCAATAAAACCAAGGCAAATGGAGTTATCATAGGCTCTGCCTTGATACAAAAGTACTTTGATCTTAAAATGAATTTAGGTCATTATATAAAATCTTTAGATAAATTTATTAAAGAGGTCAAAATAACAAAATGAATTGGTTAACAGATTTTGTAAAACCGAAATTAGACTCACTCGTCAACCGAAAAGAACCGCCTTCAGATCTATGGACCAAATGTGGCTGTGGGGAGAGAATGCTCTATGTCAGTGACTTGAAGGAAAACCAGCACGTCTGCTCTTACTGTGATCGACATATGTATATTGACTTTGAAAGTCGGTTTAAACAATTATTTGATGATCAAACATATGAATTAATTGATATTCCTTTTGAGAACAGTGACCCTTTAAAATTTAAAGATTTAAAAAAATACACTGATCGACTCAAAGATGCACAAAAGAAAACTAATCAAAAAGATGCGGCTCTGGTTGCAGTGGGTAAAATTGGTGAAAAACAAGTTTGTATTTTTCTTTTAGATTTTAGCTTTATGGGTGGCAGCATGGGAAGTTATGTGGGAGAGGCTTTTCGTATTGCATGTCAAAAGTCTGTGGAGTTAGGTTGTCCATTTATCTCGATTGCGTCATCAGGCGGTGCGCGTATGCAAGAAGGTTTGGTAAGTTTAATGCAGCTTCCTAAAACTGTTGCTGCCGTCAATTTATTAGATCAAAACAAAATTCCTTTTATTAGTATCCTCACACATCCCACTACTGGTGGTGTGAGCGCTTCTTTTGCAATGTTAGGTGATATCATTATTGCGGAAAAAGGAAGTATGATTGGTTTTGCGGGTAAAAGAGTCATTGAAGAAACCATTAAGGAACAACTACCCGAAGATTTTCAAACAGCAGAATATCTTTTAGACCATGGTATGATTGATATTGTAGTCCATCGCAAAGATTTGCGAGATACTTTAGCTAAAGTTTTATCTTATCTTAAAAAATAATAAATCTTGAAAGACCCTATTTTTAAAAGGCTCCTTCAATTACATCCTAAGTTTTCTGATCTATCGCTAGGTAGAATTAAAAAACTACTCAAAGAAATCAATTTTGATGAAAGCAAACTACCCTACGTCATTCATATTGCCGGCACCAACGGCAAAGGCTCCACAGCGAGTATTATCAAAAGTATTTTAAATTCCCATGGGTACTCAACCCATGTCTACACTACACCTCACTTAGTAAATTTTAATGAGAGAATTCAATTAAAATCTAAAAATGTCTCCAATCAGCTTTTGCTTAAATACCTTAGGTTTTGTGAAAAAAAGAATAAAGGCAGATTAATTACTTTTTTTGAAATTACTACTGCCGCCGCTTTTAAAGCATTTCAAGATCACAAAGCTGATTTTCTTATTTTAGAGGTAGGTTTAGGAGGAAGGTTTGATGCTACTAATATAATTACCCAAGCTAAACATGTTGCCATTACCCCTATTTCCATTGATCATCAAGACTACCTGGGCAACACTTTAACTAAAATAGCTTTTGAAAAATTAGGAATAATTAATAAAAAAAGTAAAATTTTTATCAATAAACAAAAAACGATTGTTCAGGACTTTATTCAATCATTTTTAAAAAAACATAAACTTCAGGCTACTATTTTTAATACACATTGGAAAATTCAATCGAACAAGTATAAATCTCAAAATGATGTAATTGATCTTTCAAACTTGTCTCTTAAAGGCAAGCATCAACAGTTCAATGCCGGATTAGCAATCAGGGTTTGCCAAGATATCCTGGGCACTCAGTTCAATAATATATTAACACAAAAAGCACTTCAAAAGTGTATATGGCCTGGAAGGTTCCAGCCTATTCTTAAAGGTAAATTAGTTCGAAGTATATCGCGCTTTAAAGATATTCACTTAGACGGATTTCATAATTTAGATGGTATGAAGACTTTCATCTCTAATCTCCCATCCAATAGAAAAATTTTGGTGTGCTCTTTTTTAAACAATAAGAAATATAATCAGATGCTCAATAAATTATCACCTCATTTCAAAGAAATTATAGTTGTTCAAATGAATGAGGAGAATTCCATAAGACAACAGGACTTATCTTCTAAGCTCTCAGTAACTTTTGTTTCATCGTTAAACAAACTTTTCCCAGCACTTAATCAAAGATCCACTAAAGATACCTCACTGTATTTTGGTGGGTCACTCTACTTTATTGGGGAAGTTTTAAAATATAATCAAACTCGATGAAAGTTTCACACTTACTAATCGCATTAATAGTTATGATTTTATTTGGAAGCTCATACCCTGTTGGCAAAATTGGTTTAGAAATGAACATGTCTCCATTTCAATTTGCTACCATCAGAATTTTTGCGATGATGATTATTTTACTGCCTTTTTTAAAACTACCCGCGATTAAGAAAGAAAATTTTAAATATGTTATAGGTTATGGATTGTTAATGGGCGTCGGTTTATATCCCCTAATGTATTTAGCTTTATTTTATACAGAGTCTACCTCCTCTATTATTTTGATTATGCAATTCTCAATTCCTATAGGCGTTCTTTTGGGCTCGATTATCTTAAAGGAAAATGTATCTCGGCATCGATGGTATCTCATTATGCTGATACTAATTGGAATGGCCCTCATTTGCTTTGAGCCAACTGTCTTGAACACGCCAATTGCGCTAATTTTTGGTTTTATTGCTGCAGTTTGCTATGGAATTGCCTCCATGATATCTAGGAAAATAGCAAACTTTAGTGCTATTGAAGTGAATGGTTGGATGGCTGTAATTGGCCTGCCTGTCATCGCGCTGACTTCTTTAATTTTTGATACTCGAGGGTTAGAGGAATTATTTCAGTTTTCCTGGCAGGAATACCTACCAGCCATTTATTCGGGCGTTGCTATTTCTTGTGGCGCACAAATACTGATGCTGTGGCTTTATAAACACTATGATGTGCAAGTAGTTCTACCTTTATATAGTCTTTTTCCAGTATTTGGTGTGTTACTAACAGTGCTCATGCTTCAAGAACAAGTATCAATGATGATAATCATCGGAGGTTTAATAGTAGTCTCAGGAAATTATTTATTGGTGAAGATTAAATAGCTTAATTAATTATATTAATTAATAATTCGTCATTAAATTTAATTGTATCTTCATAGTTTTCATCAATAAAACGTATACCTTCTTCAATTTGATTTGAATTCATTTTCAGCAAGACAGTCATAAACTTATTTTTAATCATTTGTAGGTACTCTTGTTTATCTATACTAACGCTATAAGTAAATTTTACTATTTTTTGATGATTAAAATATTGATGGATTTCATCTTCAATAGCATCATGGATTAATAGAGATTGTTGTAGATATGTCTCCATTAAAGGAAACGTGGGTAATGAATTATCTTTACTCAAATATAGAATTATGAGAGTTCCATTATTGCTTAATTTATTCTTTAATTGATCATAAAGCATACTTCTTTCCTCAGAACTTAGTAGGTGAAGCATTTGCTTGATAAAAATAATATCAAAATTTAGATTGGAATTTTTCAAATAGTTTAAAATGCTATCATTTACGAAAATTAAGTCTTGATTGAATTCTTTTTGGTGATTGACGCTATCCACTCCAATCGGAATAGATATAAAATCTACTTTCTGTTTTAGTTTATTTAATAAGTACCCTCTTCCACAGCCGATATCCAAAACCTGATCATTTTTACCAATATTTACTTGAGATAAAATTTGATCTATTAAGCTAGAAAAATAGTCTTCAGAAGATAACCATGATGACTTATCCCAATTTTGGCACTCCATAATCAACCCTCAATCCTTAATCACAGTTGGTTAACATAGCTGTTTTTTTTTATTATAAGTACTGAAAATATTACCTTTTTTTTTAATATTTTTTTTTAATCCAATACTTGGTTAGGGGGGTAGAAAGAATGGATTAACCTTAATCCTCCAAAAAAAACCATTCTTGTGGTTTATTCTGCAAGAATGGTTATTTCCTTTTAAAACCTGTCTTAAGATTTTATCGGCAAAGAACCGTTGTTAAATAAGTCGTATCCTTTGATGACGGCAGGCCGATCAGCAATTACGTCATACCAACGATTTAGGTGCTCATAATTATTTAAGCCAATATCATGGATTGGATGTCTTGCGATCCATGGAAATGTGGCTATGTCTGCAATTGAATACTCGCCTGCAAGAAATTGATGGGCAGATAGATGATCATTCAAATTTGAATAAATAGTTTTGGCAATTTTGAAATACCGCTCTTCCCCAAAACTACTTTTTCCAGGGTGATAATGATGAAATTGATGGTGTTGACCTAACATGGGTCCTACATAGCCCATTTGCGCCATTAGCCATTGATTTGTGAGATCTTTATTTTTACCATAAAATTTTCCTGATAAATTGGCTAGGTATATTAAAATTGCACCTGACTCAAAATAGGTTTCATTACTATCCAAATTTTTTAAAACGGGGATTTTATTAAAGGGAGAGATTTTCTTGAACTCTGAATTAAACTGATCTCCTTTTTCGATATCAATCAGTGTTACTTTGTATTCATAAGAAATTTCTTCAAGCATAATGGAAACTTTCCTAGCGTTAGGTGTTTCATCTGCAAAAAGCTCAAACATTAAATGATGTTGACAATAAACTTATGAACAAAATATCCGATGATGAGTAAAAGTATCCCTAAACCATAGATAAGCCAGAAATTCATGTTTAAACTTTTGGCAAAGAAAAAAGGTAAAAAAAACAAATAAGAAACTGGAACGCCCACTAAAATACTTTTAGCAAAAATGACAGAACTCTCCGTATTTTTATGCTCCAAATAAGAGAAGACTAGGGCTAGTATACTAGCTAGAGGTAATGCAATAATAAATCCTGATAATTCTGGTTTTTTACCCGATAACCAGCTCGCAAAGGCAATCACGAGTGCCGCTAAAAGTACTTTGCCAAAGAAAATCATAATCAATCTATTTTATACTAATTGCTAATTATTAAAGATTTTTTTCTGGAACGTGAAATGTAGTAGAGGCCCAAATACTATGCCAAATGGGCTCCTTTTTATCTAGATCGCCCTTAATGGGATATATAATAACAGCATCAATTAAATAATCTCTTCCAGGTTCAACTTCAAAAGTTACAACGCCTTGATCATCAGTAAGAAATTTTTCGTTTTTAAAATCCACATTGTCTTTTCTGGAAAATATTTCAACTTGATGATTAGTTAATTTTTTCTTTTTATAAAATAAGGTCGCTGAAATTTTATTGTTGTCCAATTCATAGGGGTTTTCTTGCAATACAAATTCAAATAACAGTCCTGTTTTTTTATCGGTACCTTTAGAGCCATTTACAGCAATTAAAGATTTCGCATACCTTCTATAACTTTCATTAAAATCTTCTTCGGGATATCCTAAGTTAAGGTGTTCTTGAATTAAATCTTCTCTACCTTTGGCAATGACAAAGTCCTTAAACTTTTGAAATTTTTTATAGTTCACAAATTTATCGGTGGTTTCATGATAGACAATGAGAAGATCTTGTAATTTTGTCTGCATTTTAAGAGCGGGTACATCGCCGATAATTCCTTTGACTTCTTCTTTTTTATTTTTATTTCCTGCAAGTATTTTAAATTCCTCAAAATCAGCCTCATTGTACATTAGTACCATACCGCTGAAGTCTTGCCCTACTCGCAGATGAGCCTCTAAGTTATTATTATTGAGTTCATATTCGATGGGCTCAATCCAAAACTCATGAGAGTAGGATTTCATAACAGCAAAGCTAATTAAAAATACATAAAGCAATGCCAATTGAAATTTGTTAAAAATACCTATCGTGCTGCGTTTACTTATTATCATTTTTGTTTTTTTTCAGGGGTCTTTAAAATCACATGAAATCAAGCCCGCGGTCCTTGATCTTATCATTGAAAATCAAAGCATTTCAATGGATTTAAAGATCAATGCTGAGATAGTATTAGCCAATATTGATGCCTCTCAATATGTAGACACTAATAACTCTCCTCAGGCAAATATTTACGATCAATATCGCTCCCAATCTGCTCTAGAACTAAAAGATGCTATCACCAATCACTGGGAAAAGTTTCAAGAGAAGATAAATGTAAATTTTGAGGGCGATCCAGTAGCCCTAACTTTGAAAGAAATACAAACCGAGGAGGAGTTAAACTTAGAGCTACCAAGAGAAACAAGTCTTCGAGTCGAATTTATTAACCCCAACAAACCTTTTACTATACAATTTGATAAATCCCTTGGTCCCGTAGTCCTTCGACAGTTTAAGAATTTTGACAAGCAGGAAGTTCTCTATACAGCCTACTTACAACCTGGTGAAATCTCTTCTTTAATTACCCATAGCAATCAAAACTCTACTTTAGATACGATTGCCGAGTATATCCATTTAGGAATTATTCATATTATTCCTAAAGGTCTAGATCATATTTTATTTATCTTAGGAATTTTCTTTTACTCACTTCGATTTAAAAATCTACTGTGGCAAGTGACAATGTTTACCTTAGCACATTCCATTACTCTTATTCTTGCCAGTTTAGGTATGATT
>JAYPCO010000044.1:0-7422 GCA_038124765.1 Alphaproteobacteria bacterium
TTTTTTTTCTATCAATTAGTGTTTTAACAATAATTGTTAATAAAAAAATAATTACAGCAATACAAATGATTATGAATAGAAGCTTCATTAATTGACAATATAGCCTATTGAGTCAAGATTAGTATAAAAATACTAAGAAGATAATACTTTAAGATCTTTATTCATGATCTTTAAACCATATTTATCTTTACCGAAGATAATCTTGTCCTGAATGTTTTCTCCTTTTTCTAAAATTACTTCAGATAGAGGATTTAAGACTTCATCTTGTAGTAGTCTCTTAAGGGGTCTTGCACCAAATATCGGATCAAAACCTTTTTCGGTAAGAAAATTTATAGCATCATCAGAGAAGCTTATAGTTAAGCCTTTAGGGGAAACTCGATCTTTGATAATTTCAATTTGATTATGAAGAATATTTTTGATGTTTTCTTGAGAGAGCTTGTTAAACAGAATAATGTCATCAATTCTATTTAAAAATTCTAGTCGAAAATGTTTTTTTAATTCTTCCATGGACAGATTTTTCTTAGTTGCATAATCATAATGCTCGTCAATTGGAATTTGTGATCCAATATTTGAAGTCATAATGATGAGTGTATTTTTAAAATTAACTACTTTGCCTTTGGAGTCGGTCAATCTTCCATCATCTAAAATTTGAAGTAAAATATTAAAGACATCTGGGTGTGCTTTTTCAATTTCATCAAAAAGGATGACCTGATATGGGCGTCTTCTTACAGAGTCTGTTAATTTACCCCCATCGTCATATCCCACATATCCAGGAGGTGAGCCAATCAGTTTACTAACTGAATGCTTCTCCATGTATTCAGACATGTCCAATCTCAACATTTGTTTTTCATTATTAAAGACATACTCTGCTAGTGCCTTAGACAACTCAGTCTTTCCAACACCTGTAGGGCCTAAAAAGAGAAACGAACCCAAGGGTTTATTAGGATCTTGAAGGCCTGCTTTTGAAATTTTGATAGCTTTAGAAACTTTATCAATAGCATCTTTTTGACCAATCACTCTTTTTTCTAAAAGTTTTTCAATATTGAGTAATTTGTTTTTTTCACCACCCATTAATTTCTCTAAAGGTATGCCTGTCCACTTTGCAACAACACCTGCTATATCATCAGCATTAATAACCTCGTTGATGATTGTAGATTTTTCTTTTTGTATCAGACCGTCATATTCTTTTTGAAGGCTAGGAAGGAGGCCATACATAATTTCACTTGCTTTGGTTAAGTCACCTTGACGTTGAGCAGTCTCTAAATCCTCTTTAGCTTGATCTATTCGCTCATTGAGGTTTCTTTTTGTATCTAATACTTTTTTTTCTGCCTCCCAGGTTTTATTGAGCACTTCTAGTTTGGATTGGAGTTCTTCAATTTGTTTTTCAATTGTTTCATTTTTTTTAGAATCTTGATCGCCCTCTTGTGATAAAACATTTTTTTCCATTTGTAGTTTTATCAATTGTCGATCTAATTGATCAATTTCCTCTGGTTTACTATCAATCTCCATTTTTACTTTACTGGCAGCTTCATCCATTAAATCAATTGCCTTATCGGGAAGGAAGCGATCAGTGATATATCGATCAGATAATTGAACTGCAGCTAGAATAGCCTCATCGCTAATTCGAATACCATGATGTATTTCATATTTTTCTTTTAATCCTCTTAAAATAGCTACAGCATCAGAAGAGGAAGGCTCATTGATAAAGACGGGTTGAAATCGTCTTGTTAAAGCGGCATCTTTTTCAAAATATTTTTTATATTCATCTAAAGTGGTTGCTCCAACACAATGCAATTCTCCTCGTGCAAGTGCAGGTTTTAGCATATTCGAAGCATCCATGGCACCGTCGGATTTTCCAGCTCCAACTAAAGTGTGAATTTCATCAATAAATAAAATAATTGAACCATTTTCTTTTTTTACTTCTTTTAAGACATTTTGAAGTCTTTCTTCAAACTCTCCTCGATATTTTGCACCCGCTAATAAAAGACCTAAATCTAATATACGAATGGTTTTGTTCTCTAAAGAACGCGGGACATCTTTGTTAACTATGCGTTGCGCAAGGCCTTCGATTAGAGCAGTTTTACCAACTCCAGGGTCACCAATTAAAATAGGGTTGTTTTTTGTTCTTCTAGAGAGAACCTGAATAGTTCTTCTAATTTCTTCATCACGGCCTATGACAGGGTCTAATTCTCTGCTTTGAGCTTTTTGGGTTACATTAATTGTATATTTTTCTAGTGCATTAAAATTATCATCAGAACTTTCATTGTCTGATTTGTTATCTTTGCGAATTGAATTAATGACTGATTGAATTTGACTTTCGTTTAATCCAATCTTTTTTAAAAAACTATTGATTTGTGGATCCGCTTTGACACAACTAATAAGTAGAGTATCGATAGATACATAACTATCTTTATTGGATTGTGTAATTTTCTCAGCCTCTTCAAACATTGAAAGCAGGGTAGGGTCAGCATAAACTTGACCAGAACTATTGGAGTTAGTAGGTACTTGGCTAAGTAAAGCCACAGCTTCTTTTTTAGCTTTTTCAATATTAGTTTGATCAAATATTTTATTGATAATTTCATGATTAGAATTTAATAACTCTAAGAAGATATGAATGGGAGCAATCTTTTGATGTTTTTTTCCTAATGCAAGATTTTGTGCTGCATTAATAATCTTTTTTGAACTATTAGTATATTTTTCAAAATTCATCATATAATTTATGTGGTTATAATTTATGAATAAACAAGACCCTAAAAAAACTATTTTAGAAAATAAGAAAAAAGAGAAATTAGCTCTAAAATTAAGAGAAAATTTAAAAAAAAGAAAAAAGGTAACTAAATAATTTAATGCAAAAAATTATCATTGAAGGGCCAGCTACTTTACGTGGTGAGATTAATATTTCGGGTTCAAAGAACGCCTCTTTGCCCATTATGATTTCGTCGATTTTAGCAAAGGGCAGCTGCCTGATTAGTAATGTTCCTAATTTAAGAGATACTCGTTTCTTGGTTTCTATACTCCAAGACTTAGGTTGCAAAGTTGATTTTCAAAAGAATGTCTTTGCGGTTCATAACTCTTCGATTAGCAAAAAATCAACCGATTATGAGTATGTCCGACAGATGAGAGCTTCCATTGTTTTATTAGGACCTGTAATTGCAAGATATAAAAAATTCAAAATTGCTTTACCCGGTGGGTGTTCCATTGGAACTCGAGGAATTGATCTTCACCTAGAAGCTTTAGAGAAAATGGGTGTAAAAATTACGATCAGGGGTGGCTATGTACTACTTGATCGAAAGAATAATCAACTAAATTCAATTAATCATAAGTTTAAAAAAATTAGCGTAGGTGCAACACAAAATATTGTTATGGCTGCTACTTTAGCTAAAGGACAAAGCACTCTTCGAAACTGCGCCATAGAACCAGAGGTTATTGATTTAATAAATTTTCTAAATAAATGTGGTGCTCAAATTACTGTAGATAAACGAACTATTAAAATTAGTGGAGTAGAAGAACTCAATTTAAAAAATCATGAAATTATTCCTGATCGCATAGAGGCAGGATCTTACATATTAGCAATGATGGCCACAAAAGGAAAAATTACACTAAACCAATTCAACCCAGATCACTTACAATATCCTTTAAAAATTTATGAAAAAATGGGTTTGAAGATAAACAAACTAAGCGATAATTCATATGAGTTCAGCTGTCCTAAATTAAAAACTCTCTCAAAAATTTCCACCAAAGAATATCCGGGGTATCCCACAGATTTACAGGCTCAGATAATCGCAACTTTGCTAAAAGTAGCTAAGAAATCAAAAGTACAAGAAAATATTTTTGAAAACAGATTTATTCATATACCCGAACTAAGACGCTTTGGAGCTAATTTAAATTTAGTAGGTAATACAGCTGAAATAGAAAAAACCAATGATTTATATGGTGCAGAAGTAATGGCGACAGATCTTAGAGGTAGCTTCTCTTTGGTGATTGCAGCACTCATGGCAAAAGGCACTACTACGATTAATCGAATATATCACTTAGACAGAGGATATGAAGATTTTGATTTAAAATTAAAAAAATGTGGGGTAAACATCAAAAGAAAAAAATGAGCAAACAAGATTTAATAATTGCATGTCCTAAGGGAAGATTAGAAGATAATGTAGTCAAATATCTTGCTGATCGAGGCTTAAAAATTGAAAAAGCTTTTTTTGATAATAGTGATAGAAAGCTAACTTTTAAAACAAATATCCCAGAGATTAAAGTAATTAAACTGAAACCCTCAGATATTCGTGCTTACACTATTTTAGGTGCCGCAGATGTGGGTTTTGTCGGCTATGATGATATTTTAGAAAATTCTTCTCAAAATGTGGTGCTATTAAAGAAAACTAATATAGGTAAATGTCGAATTTCGATTGCATCCGATAAGAAAGATTTAGATTTCTCCAAGAAGAAAATATTTAAAGTAGCAACCAAGTTTGTCAATATATCGGAGTCTTATTTCCAAAGTCTTAATATTCAAACAGAAACTATCAAATTGAACGGCTCTATCGAGCTTGCTGTAAAATATGGTATTGCAGATTTTATTTTAGATTTAGTACAATCGGGCAAAACTCTTCAAGATAATAAATTATATGAAAATGTGATTATTAATAATGATATTTCAACAGTCATTATTAGTAGTTATTTTGCGTATGACACTAAGAAATCATTAATCAAAAAACTTTTAACTAAAGGTTTATAATGAAAGTTGTCTCCAAAAATTGGATATATAAAA
Organism: Alphaproteobacteria bacterium; assembly: GCA_038124765.1. GTDB lineage: Bacteria > Pseudomonadota > Alphaproteobacteria > HIMB59 > HIMB59 > HIMB59. Next base: position 4,769 of record JAYPCO010000044.1, read on the forward strand.
ATCTTAATTCTTCTATAGCGGTAGAAACGAATGTTACCCAAACTGTTAAATCTATAATCAAAGATATCCAAAAAAATGGGGACCAGGCTTTACTTAAGTATGTAAAAAAATTTGAAAATGCCAAAGCAAAATTAAAAGATTTAATAATACCCAAATCACAATTAAAACAGGCTTATAACTCTTTAAGTTCCATAGATCGTAATTCTTTGAAGCTTGCCTATAAAAGAATTTACCACTACCACTCGCAACAAAAGAAAAAATCTTTTTCTATTAAAGATAGCTTGGATACCAAATTTTATATTGAATGGGGGGCAATCGAGAAAGTAGGTTTATACATACCCGGGGGTATGGCTTCATACCCATCAACTGTGTTGATGACTGCCATTCCGGCAACAATCGCTGGGGTAACTAATATTATGATATGTGTTCCATCTAAAAATGGCAAAACATCTCCATTAACATTAGCAGCAGCTTATCTATGTGGTGTTTCTCATGTCTATAATATAGGAGGCGCTCAAGCCATTGCTGCACTTGCATTTGGTACAAAAACTATAAAAAAAGCAGATAAGGTTTTTGGTCCCGGTAATCAATTTGTGGCAGAAGCCAAAAAGCAACTATTTGGTACAATTGGAATAGACCTTCCCGCCGGCCCTTCAGAAGTGTTAGTGATTGCTAATAACAATTCAAAACCTGATTGGATTGCCTCCGATGTACTTGCACAAGCAGAACATGACCCGAATGCCAAAACCTATGTTGTTTCATCTTCTCAAAAAATCCTACAAGCAACTCAAGTTGCTATTAAAAAATTAATTAACTCTCAAAATTTTAAGAATGTTAATCTTTCTATAAAAAATAATTGTTTTTTAATTTTAGCTAAAAACAATAAAGAGATTTATGAAATTTCTAATTTTATTGCACCGGAACATCTTCATATCCACTCAAAATTTAACAAAAGTTATTTAAAAAATATAAAAAATGCCGGTTCTGTGTTTATCGGTGAGTCTGCCCCCGTTGCGATGGGAGATTATACCATCGGCACTAATCACGTTCTCCCCACAGACCAAACTGCAAAGTTTGCATCCGGTCTAGGCGTAGATGATTTCATGAAGAAAACTGTATTTATTAATGCAGGAAAAAAAACGCTTCAAAAAATTGCCAAACCGACAATCAATTTAGCAAAAAAAGAGGGCTTAGATGCCCATGCTTTATCTGTTGAAATTAGAAAAATAAAAACATAGTTTATACCAATATGTCCAAAGAAGATGCAATTGAATTTCAAGGTGTGGTTTCTGAACTGCTACCAAATGCTATGTTTAAGGTCAAACTTGATAATGACCATGAAGTGATAGCCCATACGTCTGGAAAAATGAGAAAAAATAGAATTAGAGTATTGGCAGGAGATAGGGTAACAGTTGAAATGACACCGTATGATCTAACTAAGGGCAGGATAACATTTAGGTCAAAAAACTAATGAATAATTTTTTAAAAGGAGCGGTACTGTGTCTACAAAACTTATTGTTACAAATTTCAAAAATTTTAAATGCGGCGTTAAACTTAATGAGGGAGAGTTGGTTAATATCCGCTTTCAACCCAATGAAGATGTCCAAATCGGAGATATCTATAAAGTAAAGATTACCGAAATTCTCCCCAACGATAGTGGAGCATTTGTATCGTATGGTAAAGGTGATCAACGAGGTTTTTTCAAAAGAATAAACCTTCCCAATGGCGATAAGGTTCACGAAGGCCAATCTCTTTTATTACAAGTAAGAAGTATCGGTTCAAAGGATAAAGTTCATTTATTCACTAATAACATTATCTTAACTGGTAAATTCATTAACCTTTTACCTTATGGTGATGAAATTATTTTAAGCCGAAGAACTAGAAAAAACTTAGATACTAATCAACAAGATAAAATTATGGATGCACTTTCAGAGTCTGAAGTAGGTTTAATCGCAAGACATAATCTAGTTCCCGAAAACTTAGAAATTGCACAGGCTGAATTAAATTCTTTAAATCAGCAATGGAAAGAGATTGAATTAAATTCAAAAGAATTAGCGGAAGAGGGGCTGGTTTTTCAAAATACTTATTTTGATCAAAATTTTGTCTGCGACTACTCAGATAAAAATACAGATCAAATTATTTTCAGTGACCATGAGCGATTTGAAAAAGTTAAGTCTTGGGATGAGGGATTAGACTCAACATTTGCTTCTATTTGTGAAGAAATGTCCCCAGAACAACTAGAAGAGCATTTTAATTTAACTGAAAAAATCGAGTACTTAATAGGATTTCAATATGACCTTCCAAGTGGCGGCAATATCATGTTTGGTAAAACAGATGCCTTAACTGCTATCGATGTCAATACAGGTTCTGCTAAACGTTTTGATACTAATCGTGAGGCTATCCAATTAATCTCCCGATTAATCAAGTTAAAGAATATCTCGGGTAAAGTTGTCATAGATCCTGTTGCAAGTGATCAAAATACACTTAGAAAATTAGTAGGGATGCTTAAGAATGAGTTTAGAGACGATCTTAGTATTACTAATGTCTATGGGTATACTCGAGGAGGTCTTTTGGAATTGAGCCGTTCTCGAAATGATCGTTCAATTGACGAATTAAACCTAGGTTAATTTTTTTTTGGGAAGTGGTGGCCAGAG
>JAYPCO010000045.1:0-7369 GCA_038124765.1 Alphaproteobacteria bacterium
TTTTTTGATCTAAATCAAAGATTTTTTGGATTTTTAGTGCTAATAATTCTGCATGATATTCAGACAATTATTTGACCACAGTTCCTCTACCTATACTTATGTAGTTGCAAGTAGAAAAGGCGGTGAGGCTTTGGTGATCGACCCCGTTTTAGAAAACGTGGAGCGATATATCAAACTCATGGAAGAGTTAGATTTAAAATTAGTAAAGGTAATTGATACGCATATTCATGCTGATCATATATCCGGCATGGCGGAATTAAGAGACAGAACTAACTGCGTTACTATCATGGGAGATGCAACGCCAAGCGATGTTGTTTCCATGCAGGTCAAAGACAATGATGATATCACCATTGAGGGAGTTAAATTAAAAGCCCTCCATACACCAGGACATACAAACGACTCGTATAGTTATTTAATGAACGATCGAATTTTCTCAGGAGACACCTTGCTCATTCGTGGCACAGGTCGAACAGATTTTCAAAACGGTGATCCCTATGACTCCTATAACTCTATTTTTGAAAGATTATTAAAGTTACCAGAAGATACCTTATTGTACCCTGCTCATGACTATAAAGGCGATACCGTCAGTACTATTGGAGAGGAGAAAAAATTCAACCCTCGACTACAAGTATCATCTGCTGAAGAGTATGCCAATATCATGAATAATTTAAACCTTCCAGATCCTAAGATGATGGATATTGCGGTTCCAGGAAATTTAAAATTAGGTATTGATATGACCAGACAGAAAAATACTAATGGTTTAACCGTAGAACAATTTCAAAATGCTCTAAGTAATGATGAGTATGTCCTTCTTGATTTAAGAGAAGACACTGAAATTAATAGAGACGGACAATTAAAAAATTCAATCCATGTCCCGTTCAGTAAAGTCTCTGATTACTTAATCAAAGAGAAAGAAAACTTAAATAATAAAAAAGTTTTAATGTATTGTGCTGTTGGACACCGCTCCACCTTGGCAGTCCAAATTTCTAAATCTTATGATTATAAAAATACCTTCCATCTCATGGGCGGAATTAAAAACTGGGAGGCTCAAGGGGCCCCCATTATTAAAAAGGATCATCATTAATGTCATTTAAATCAATCAATATTCAAGAGTCCGCACAATTAATTAGTGAGGGCACTTTAGTAGTCGATGTGCGTGAACCCGGAGAATATAACGAGGCGCATCTTGCTGATAGTGTCTTAATTCCCCTCGGAGAAATATCTGCCGAGAAAGTTAATCAGGCCAATCCTGAAAACAAGAAAATACTTATTCACTGTCGCTCTGGAAAAAGATCTAAGGTGGCGGCTAACATCCTAGTTAATCAAAATTATGCCGGTGAAATCTTTGATATGGATGCAGGCATCAACGGTTGGATTGAATCTGGACAGCCAGTAGTCTCCGATAATTAATGTTTATATTAGGTTTACTAGGAGCCTTTATTATGGGCTCAGTTCTCTCATTGCTTGGGGCGGGCGGTTCAATTTTAACTATGCCTGTCTTAGTTTATTTATTTGCCATACCTGCAGTTGAGGCAACTACTTATTCTTTATTGCTAGTTGGTTTTACTGCTTTAATGGGATCGGTTGTTTATTTTAGACAGGGAACTATTGATACTAAAACTGCAATCATCTTTGGTATCCCTTCAATTTTGGGCGTGATACTTGCAAGACATTATTTGTTACCTGCCATTCCTGATCAATTTGAGGCGGGCGTAACCATTACGAAAGATTTTTTAATCTTAATTACCTTTTCAATTTTGATGGTAGCTGCGGCTTTCATGATGATTTTTAATAAAAAGCCTGCAAAAACCAATGCTGAATTAGACAGCGTTAATAAAATTTTTTTAGTCATTATTGAGGGGCTGGTTGTAGGTGGTGTAACGGGTTTTGTTGGAGCTGGCGGAGGGTTTTTGATTATTCCTGCTTTAGTAATTCTGGCGGGCTTAGAGATGAAAATTGCCGTGGGTACATCTTTAATCATTATTGCATCCAAGTCGCTTTTTGGTTTTGGAGGAGATGTTTTAAGCGGATTTCAAACCGATTGGTTGTTTGTATTATATGTTTTAATTGCAACCATGATAGGAGTGCTCGCAGGCAACCACTTATCTAAAAAGTTTACCGGCGATCAATTAAAGAAATATTTTGGTATTATGACTTTGGTCATTGGTATTTATATTGTTGCGGAACAACTAATCAACCTTTAGCCAAAATAATTAGTACTGAGCATATAGTAAACAAGATACCCAACTAGACCCACGATCAAGATTATCAAGGGCACCGTTGATAATGCAAATGCTTGTCTGAAATTTTTATTAAAAATTAATAAACTGGCAATAAGCAAAACTAGTAATATTAATATTAATCTTATCATTTATTAGCATTATCCTTATTTTATTAAATTTTGCTATTCCTCATGCTACATTTTCTGTATAAAACTGAAGAAAATGACTAAAGTTAAAATAGCAATTGCTGGCGCCCTAGGAAGAATGGGACAAAATTTAATCAAATCAGGTCTAGCGCATGAAAGTGTAGAAATCATAGGGCTGTTTGATATTGAAAAAATTAATGAGCAATTTTTAAACTCAATGAATTTACCCTTAGACGTCTCACTAGAAAGAGAGCAGTCTTTTAAGGCAGCGGATGTCGTGATTGATTTTACTTCACCTAAAGCACTTTTTAATTTTACAGAAAGCGCCGTTGCACAGCAAACAGGATTAGTTATAGGAACCACGGGGCTAGAAGACCAACACTTTAAGTTAATGCAACAAACGGGCAAGGCCACAAAAGTATTCTATGCGCCTAACATGAGTTTTGGTGTAAACGCTTTTTTTGAAATAGCTAAAAAAACTGCTTCCCACTTAAAAAATTTTGACATTGAAATTATTGAAACCCATCACCGTTTCAAAAAAGACGCGCCTAGCGGTACCGCAATTAAGTTAGGCGAAGAAATTGCTAGTGAGTTGGGTTTAAGCAAAGATAACTTCAACTTTAATAGGCAGCAAGAGGTTGCAGAACGCAAAAAGAATGAAATTGGTTTCTCTTCTATTCGAGGGGGGAACATTCCAGGAGAGCACACTGTCATTTTCCACGGTGAACATGAAAGTATTGAATTAACCCACCGCGCTTTTAATCGACAAATATTTTCAGATGGTGCTATTCAAGCAGCTGTTTGGCTATCTCAGCAAAACAATGGGTATTATACTTACAAGGATATGTTTTAAGTATATCGCGATTTATATCGCTCGATAATTTTTTTTAATTTTAATCTTTTTTTACTGCTTAAAAAATTAGCAAAAATATTTCTTTTGCCTGCATAGTGTAAGCTTAAGCTATCATCATTGTTTTTAATTTGGCTCCACTGAAGATTGTATTTTTGATCATCGAGCATTTCTTGATCGTGAATTTTTTGAATTTGAATTTCGTTATTCTCTAAAGTTAGTTTTTGTTTGTTTTTGGAATAATTGTAATAGAGCACTGTACAGCTAACCAAAATTCCAAATTCAACGAGACCAAAAATTAGGATAGGCCAAGCACCTACTATTAAAAACCGAATGCCGATAAAAAAAATTAAAAATCCTGTAAAAATTAAGAAATAAATAATCTGTTTGTTATTCAAACTTTTGTTTGGTTTAATGGTAATCTGCTTTTTCATCGTGGATAAAACAACACTTAATCAAATTTTTTCCAAATTATCAAAAGCTATTCCTGCACCCAAATCTGATTTGGAGTATCTAAATAATTATACTTTATTAGTGGCTGTTGTTTTATCTGCACAATCAACAGATGCGCAGGTTAATAAAGCAACTCAACCATTATTTAAAAAATACGATACCCCTGAAAAAATAGTTCAATTAGGATTAAGTGGCTTAATCCCGTATGTCAAAAGCATTGGTTTATTTAATTCAAAAGCAAAAAATGTAATTTCATTATCTAAAATATTAATTGAAAAACACCAAAGTACCGTACCGGAAAGTTTTGATCAATTATGTGAGTTGCCAGGGGTAGGAAGAAAGACGGCTAATGTTGTCATGAGCGTTGCTTTTGGGCATACAACAATCGCTGTAGATACGCACGTTTTTCGATTATCAAGAAGGTTAAATTTAAGTATTGGCGACACTCCCGAGGCGGTTGAAAAAGATTTAATGAAAGTAGTTCCAGATAAATACAAGAAAGCGGCGCATCACCTGCTCATATTGCACGGTCGATATACTTGCAAGGCTAGAAACCCTGAGTGTGAAAATTGTATCATTTCGAGAGAATGTACTCATTTTCAGAATGTTAAGTATGGAAAATTGAAAAATTTCCTATAAAACAATTAACCAAACCTATACCCAATGAGACCAATAAAAAAAATATTAATAGCGAATAGAAGTGAAATCGCCATCCGTATATCGCGCGCGGCGACTGAATTGGGTTATAAAACAGTTTCCATTTACTCTTACGAAGATCGATTTGCACTGCATCGATTCAAAACGGATGAAAGCTATTTAGTCGGCTCTGGTCTGGGACCCATCCAAGCCTACTTAGATTTTAAAGGTATTGTTCAAATAGCTTTGAACTCTGGCTGTGATGCAATTCATCCTGGCTATGGATTTTTATCTGAAAATCCAGAATTCGCTGATGAATGCGCTAAACATAATATTTTATTTGTTGGACCATCGTCCAAAATTATGCGATCCCTTGGAAATAAAGTTGAAGCTAAAAAAACCGCTGATAAAGCAAAAGTACCAACTATTCCTTCCACTGGCCCGCTACCCAAAGATATTAAAAAGTGTAAAGCATTGGCTAAAAAAATTGGCTACCCAATTATGCTCAAAGCATCATGGGGTGGCGGCGGAAGAGGTATGCGAGTAATTCGCAAAGAAACAGAATTAGAAAATCAAATTAACACTGCACGACGCGAGGCTAAAAGTGCTTTCGGCAAAGATGATGTTTTCTTCGAAAAATTGATTGAACAGGCATACCACGTCGAGGTTCAAATTATCGGTGATACCCATGGTAACATAGTCCACTTATTCGAGCGTGATTGTTCACTTCAACGACGCCATCAAAAGGTCGTGGAGCGCGCACCAGCAGCTTATTTAACCTCTAAAGAAAGGGAAGTAATTTGTGAAGCGGGCGTGCGTATTGGAAAACAAGTCGATTACTCCTGTGCAGGAACTGTCGAATTCTTAATGGATGCTAAATCTAGAGAGTTCTTCTTTATTGAGGTGAATCCTAGAGTTCAGGTAGAACACACTGTTACAGAAGAAATAACAGGTATTGATATTGTTAAGGCACAGTTTTTATTAGCTGCCGGAGCAAAAATTGGAGATGGAATTTGTGGTGTCCCGCATCAGCAAGACATTCAAATGAAAGGACACGCGATACAATCTCGTGTTACAACGGAAGATGCAGCTAATGATTTCGCCCCAGACTATGGAAAAATAAGTGTTTATCGATCTGCAAGCGGATTAGGTATTCGTCTAGATGCGGGTACAGCGGCCACAGGAACTATTATCACACCTTATTATGACTCTTTATTAGTAAAGGTAACATCAAAAGGACAAACCCCCATTGAAGCCAAAAAGAGAATGGAAAGAGCGCTCAGCGAGTTTAGAGTTCGTGGAGTTAAAACTAATATCCCATTTCTTTTAAAGCTTATCAATCATCCGGGGTTTGATACATTTACTTACCATACAAAGTTTATTGATAGTGAAAAAAGTCTTTTCCAATTTTCTTCTCGCAAAGACAGAGCAACCAAAGTTCTAAATTTCCTAGCAGAGGTTATTGTCAACGGTAATCCCGAAGTAGCAAACAGACCTCAATTAAGAGAGACCACGCCCGCTAAGCTATCTGATTTCGGCATTGCCAAATCTAAAAAAGCCAAGACAGCCGTAACAAAAACTTTTAAACAAATTTTAGATGAAAAAGGTCCTGCTGCAGTAGCGGATGCAGTACTGAAAGAGAAAAAATTATTATTAACCGATACAACTTTTAGAGACGCTCATCAGTCTTTAATTGCTACGCGAATGAGAACCCAGGATATGTTGGGTATTACAGATTTATATGAGAACAGATTAAAAAATTTATTTTCTGTCGAGTGTTGGGGTGGTGCAACGTTTGATGTTGCTCTTCGTTTCCTTCATGAGGATCCTTGGTCACGACTTGAAAAACTTCGTGAACAAATGCCATCCGCATTATTACAAATGCTATTTCGAGGATCGAATGCACTCGGGTATACAAACTATCCTGATAATGTGCTCAGAAGATTTATTCAACTATCTGCAAAATCTGGAATTGATGTTTTTAGAATTTTTGACGCCCTCAACTGGATAGAAAATATGCGTGTTTCTATTGATGAAGTTTTAAAGTCTGGAAAAATTTGCGAAGCTTCAATTTGTTACTCGGGTGATCTTTCATCTCCATCAGAGACCAAGTATACTTTAGATTACTATCTAAAAATGGCTGAAAAGCTGGAAAAAATGGGCATCCACTTCTTGGCCATTAAGGATATGGCTGGGCTCTGTAAGCCAAAGGCCGCAAAAATATTATTTAAAGAACTGAAGAAAAACATCAAAGTCCCAATCCACTTCCACACACATGATACAAGTGGTAATGGGGTAGCTACTATACTAAGTGCTACGGATGCAGGTGTGGATATAGCGGATGTTGCAATTGACTCTTGGTCTGGTTTTACTTCTCAACCTAGTTTTGGTGCAGTATTAGAATCTTTAGATGGAAGTAGTCGTGATCCTAAAATTTCATCAGCGGTGATTAGGTCAGCAGCTAACTACTGGGAAGGTGTTAGAAAACATTATCAGCCATTTGAAAGCAAGACACGAACAAGTATGTCTGAAGTTTATTTACATCAAATGCCCGGCGGCCAATATACCAATTTAAGAGAGCAAGCACGATCTATGGGTATCACCGATGCTCGTTGGCCAGAGCTCGCATCGATGTATGCAGAAGTAAATAAAATTTTTGGAGATGTAATTAAAGTAACTCCTATTTCGAAAGTAGTGGGAGACATGGCTATTTATATGTTAGCGAATAATATTCAAATCGCGGATGTCTTAGACCCTAAAAAAGATGTTGGTTTTCCAGCATCAGTGATTGAGTTTTTTAGTGGTCGCCTTGGCCAGCCGTATAAAGGGTTCCCAAAAGTTTTACAAAAGAAGGTTCTGAAAGGCAAAAAACCCATTTCTTATAGATTTGGATCAAAATTAAAATCATTAAATATAAAAGATAAAAATTTAGAATTAGATAAAAAATACAAAGAGAAGGTTTCTGAAAAAGACACTCTTTCGTATATTTTCTTCCCTGAGGTATTCGATGCATACATGAAACATCGTAAAAAGTACGGGGATACAAGTATGATACCTACCCC
>JAYPCO010000046.1:0-6902 GCA_038124765.1 Alphaproteobacteria bacterium
CTCGATTGCCACTTGTCTTGTATCCAACGACAGCTGGGACTGGTTCAGAAGTTACCCCTATCTCTATAATCACGCAGGATGATTTAGAAAAAAAAGGTGTCTCATCTCCTATAATTTTACCTGACTTAGCAATATTAGATCCTTTGCTAACATTAGGGCTACCTCCACATATTACTGCGGCCACAGGTATTGATGCAATGGTTCATGCGATAGAGTCATACGCCTCTAAAAGCTTAAATAATAATCCCATGTCTAAAATCTTTGCAAAAGAGGCATTGCGTCTCTTAGGTGGTGCCATTACTAAAGCAGTATCTGATGGTAACAATGAAGATGCTAGATCAGACATGCTTTTAGGCTCTATGCTTGCTGGGGCCTCCTTCGGGAACTCTCCAGTTGCAGGAGTTCATGCCCTAGCTTACCCCATAGGTGGCACTTACCATATACCTCACGGCCTATCGAATGCTTTAGTCTTGCCTCATGTACTGAGATTTAATATTACAGAACCAATTGCAGCGCAGCATTATAGTGAGATTGCGCCCATTATTTTTCCAGAAATCAAAACTAATACCGCTAATCAAGATATTGCAGCAAATTTTATTGAAAAACTAGCCTCGTTATCTCAAAGTCTAGGTTTAGAGCAAAGGTTAAGAGATGTAAATATACCTGAGTCTGCTTGCGAAACCATGGCCAAAGATGCCATGAAACAAACCAGGTTACTAATTAACAACCCAAAAGAAATTAACGAACAAGATGCTTATAATATTTACAAATCAGCATGGTAGGCATGGTTCCTTTTGTCAGATATTCTTTTATTAGAGTATTGAAATAATAGAGACACAAACCAAATAAATATAAAATGTTAGAAGTAGAAGGAATATCTAAATTTTTCGGCGATTTTAAAGCCATTAATAATCTCTCTTTCGCAGTCAAAGTGGGAGATGTGATGGGCTTCTTAGGACCAAATGGGGCTGGAAAAACAACTTCTATGAGAATTATCACAGGTTATTTAAAGGCTGATCAAGGAAGAGTATTGATAAATAATAAAAATATTGACGAAGATCCTATCGCAGCAAAATCTCTTATTGGGTACCTTCCAGAAGGCGTACCTTTATATTTAGATTTTTCACCGAACTTATATTTACAATATGTATGTGATGTGAGGCAGGTAAAAGAGCCAAAAAAAAATATTGAAAGAGTTATAAAAGAATTACAGTTAGAAGAAGTACAAGATGTTCCGATTGAAACCTTATCTAAGGGTTTTAAAAGAAGAGTTGGCATAGCTCAGGCGCTCATTCATGATCCTAAATTATTAATTTTAGATGAACCAACTGATGGTTTAGATCCTTTACAAAAGTTTGAAGTAAGAAAACTAATAAAAAAACTCTCAAAATCAAAAGCAATTATTATATCTACGCACATTCTAGATGAAGTTCCAGAGGTTTGTAATCGATGTCTTATTATTAACTCTGGAGAGAAAAAATTTGAAGGCTCCCCTACTCAACTAAAAAGAAAAGTTGGTAAAAATTTAGACGAAAAATTCAGAAAGATAATTAATTAATGCTCGCCTTAATTAAAAGAGAGTTAAAATTATTTTTTATTACTCCTGTTGCTTATATTTTTACTGCAATCTTTATTATGACTTCAATGTCACTGACCTTTTATTTTGGTCAATTTTTTGAATCGGGTGTTGCTGAGCTAACTACTTTTTTTAGCTTTATACCATGGGTGTTTATTTTCTTCATACCTGCTGTAACTATGAAAAGTTGGTCCGAGGAAAAAAGATTGGGCACCATTGAACTATTAATGACATTACCAATAAGTTTATGGAAAATCGTTTTAAGTAAATTTTTTGCAACTTGGATATTTGTTATATTTTCTATCATTCTTACTTTCCCAATTTGGATTACCGTAAACTATCTCGGTAACCCCGATAATTTAATTATAGTGGGTCAATATTTAGGGGCAATTTTGATGGCTGGCGCTTACATATCTTTAGGCGTCTTCTTTTCCTCCCTAACAAACAATCAAATTATCGCATTTATACTATCTATTTTAGTTTCATTTATGTTCACAATTGTTGGTTTTCCTTTACTGATTAATTTCGTTACTGGAATACTACCTCTAGAAATTATTGAACTAGTATCAACTTTTAGTTTTCTAACTCACTTTAATACAATCCAAACTGGCTTTTTAACAATGAAAGGCCTACTTTTTTTTATCTCTTTTATTGCTCTGTGGAATTACTTAACCATCATAAAATTTATGAATAGAAGCTAATGAATAAATTTCTTTTAAAAAAACATTTTATTCTCTCAGTTGTAAGTACAATTATTTTATTTCTTTCTTTTAACTATGTTATTTCTAAAATTAATTTTAGTCTTGGTATCGATTTTACATCTACGAATACCTATACTCTCTCCTCTGGTACTAAAAGAGTCCTAAATGAAATTGAGGAGCCGCTTAAAATTAGTTTTGTCTATAGCAGAGAGTTATCTAAAAATATTCCTGTCATTCAAAATTATGCTAATCAAATTCAAGGTTTACTAAATCGATACGCTGATATTGCCAATGGCAATATCGAATTGGATGTAATTGAACCTGAGGCATACTCAGATGAAGAAGATTATGTTCGAAGATATGGAATTCAAGGTTTTCCAATTGATCAGGAAGGAACCAAACTTTACTTTGGTTTACTTGCTTCTAATACGACTGATGATATGGAGGTAATTAAATTCTTTGACCCTTCAAAAGCTGGTAGTTTAGAAAAACAATTAACTGACCTTATCTATAAACTAAATCGAACTGAAAAGCCTACAATAGGTTTCCTATCTTGGGTAGATACCGCACCTCCATCTCTTCCGAACGGTCAATTAGGTCAGGGAGAGTACACTATCTTAGAAGAGCTAAGTTATTTTTATGAATTTGAATTTCTAGATACTAAAGTTAAGAATTTTGAAAACATAGATGTATTAGTTGTTTATCACCCAACCACCATAAGTGAAGAAACAGAGTATGCGATTGAGCAATATATTTTAAAGGGTGGTAATGCTGTAATATTTCTAGATCCCTATTTTGAACAAAATAACTTCCTTGAAAAATCTTCTAATTTAAAAAAAGTTCTGAATACACTTAATGTTAACTATATAGATCATATTATTTTAGACGGCGCTCAGGCAACTAGACTGCAAACTCAACAAAATATCTCTGATAATACTTCTCTTCAAACCCTATTGAAGCTGAATTGGCCAGAAATAAGGGGACAATTTATTAACCAATCAGAGGAAATTGGTGATGGTTTATCCTTAATTCGATTAGTTTCACCAGGTGGCTTCTCTAAATTAGATGAAGAGTCAGCAATTAACTACGTACCACTAATTTCATCAAGTAATATTACCATGGATATTGAAAGAATTATGGATGTCCAGGATCCAATCAAACTAATTAATGAATTTAACCCCTCAGGTATTACATACGACTTCGGTGTCAAACTTACAGGAAAAGCTATTAGCAGTTTTAATGAATTTAATGGCAAATATGAAAATCACCTTGAAGAGTCTAATAAAGATATAAATGTTGTTTTATTTAGTGATGCTGATTTAATTAGAAATGCTTTCTGGGCTAGAATTCAAAAGTTTTTAGACTCTAATGTTATTGAGGAAACATCCGATAATAGAGCGTTAATTACAAATGTTTTAGACTCCATGACTGGTTATGATGAGTTTATTAATTTAAGAAATAAAGAAACCCCCTTTAGACCCTTTACTGTGGTTCAAAAGCTCCAAGCAGAAGCAGAAGAAAAATATTTAGGCCAAGAGGAAGAACTCCAAAGCCAATTAGAGATTACTCTAAATAAAATTAAAAACCTCTCTGGCGGAAGAGATGATGAAAACGTCAATTTATCAGAAAAACAAATTGAAGAGTTAGCAAGCTTTCAACAAGAAGTAGAAAATACTAGAAAACAATTAAGAGAAGTAAGAAGAGAATTGAGCAAAGATATTGATGCTCTGGCAAATAAAATTAATATTTTAAATACTTTCTTCCTTCCGATTTTGCTCATAATTCTCATGTTCATTATTCCTAGTCGAATTGGTATTAAGAAAAGACGCAGTAAAATATGATTTTAAAAAATTTAAAATATTTACTTTTAATAACAGCTTTCATGCTAGCAATAGCTCTAATTTTATATTCCACTGAAAAAACTAAAAATTCAAATATTGATCCAAAGCCTCTTATAGAAAACTTTGATGAGATTTTACCTGTGGTGTCCTATATAGAGTTTTCTAATCAAGATGAAAAAGCAATCATTGAAAAAATAAATAATCAATGGATTTTAACAACTGCCGATGGGCTGCCAGCCAATACTGATATTCTTAGTAAATTTTTTATCCAGCTAAAAGAAGCGAGCATTTTAGAATTAAAAACTAATAAAAATGAATTGCTTTACAAATTAGCTTTAGATCCTGAAAGTAAAACTACTTTATCCTTAAAATCAGAAACTGGAGAAGAACTTCTGATATTAGATATAGGAACTTTTAATTATCTTATTCCTGGTACCTATGTGAAGATGAATAACTCTAGTCAATCTTATGTCGTTTCCTCAAATTTAGGAGCTGATGTATCTAACTTTTACTGGATACCAAATGACTTAGTCAATATTGGTAGTGAAAAGATTAAGTCTGTCCAAATTTATGGAAAAAATATGATCAATCTTGTTAAAAATGAAGAAGGTAATTTGATTCATCAAAATTTACCTTATGGTTTTGAAGAGATTGACGAAGATAAAGTTTCTGAAGTGCTCTCATCGCTCACAGATATGCAACATAATGATTACATGCTAAGAACTGACTTGCCAAGATCTCCTAATATAAAAGCTAGATATACTTTTGATAATGGAACAGTTTTATCAATGGATTTTTATGACATTCCGGACAAAGGTGTTCATGCAACATTTGACTGGAACTACTTAGCGGATGATTTTCAAATTTCCAAATTTATTGACCCAGATTTGAGTGGATCACAATTACAAATTAGTACACTGTCACTACTTAATAAATTTGCATTCAACGTCCCTCAACAGGTTTATGACAAATTAAATATTAAACTGAGAGAAAAGACAGAATAGTCTTTTTACCTCAATTTAAGTGAGTAATTTCAAACTTTATTGAGTGAGAATATTTTTTTTCTGGAATGAGTAAAGTTGAAGGAAATTTTTTCATATTTGGCGAATTAGGAAAAGCTTGTGTTTCTAAACATAAACCCTGATAGGGTCTCAAACATCTATCTTTATATCTAATATTTAAATGCTGTCCGGTATAAAACTGCACACCTGGCTGATTAGAAAAAATTTTTAATAAAATTTTATTTTTGGTTGATTTAAGCTTGGATACTAAAGTTCCTTTTTTTAATACATAATTTTCATCAAATCCCTTTTTGTTTTTTTTTATTTGATTACCTATTCTACTAAAACTTCTAAAATCAAATGGAGTATTCCTAACATCAATAAATTTGCCTGTTGGAATATTAAATTTATCATTTTTTAGATAATAATCTGCGTTGATTAATAATTCATGATCAAAAATATTATTTTTTTGTTTTTCTAAATTCCAGTAAGCATGATTTACAAGATTAATATGCGTTTTTTTTGAGGTTCTGGCCCTCAAGTTAATATGTAAATTATTTTTTTTAATTGAATACTTGCAGTTTACGGTCACCTCTCCTGGAAAGCCCTCTTCTTTATCAGGAGAGACACATTGATATTCAATAAAATCTTTAGAAAGTTTAATAATTTTCCATAATTTTTTATCAAACCCTATTTTACCTCCATGGAGTAAATTCTTACCTTCATTTGCAGAAAGATTATAGTTGGCGCCATCAATTTTGAATTGAGCATTTTTAATTCGATTAGCATATCGGCCACAAGTCGATCCAAGATAAGCTCTATTTATATGATATCTATTTAGGGAACCTAGGTTTAGGATTAAATTAGTTTTTTTTTGCTTATCAAACACTTCATACAGTGTAGCGCCTATATTTAGTATTTTTACTCTAAGGTATTTATTTTCAAGAGTATTTACTTTAATGGAGCTCAATGAATTTGAGTTATATTCTCTAAAACGATTTTGGTTGCTTCTTTTAGATTTGGTATGGTCATATTAATCAACTGAATTCTATCGTATGTGGATTCATTTTTTTTCATTTCATTTCTAAGTGAATCCCCAAATGTTTTTCTGAGTTCTGTGCCTATATTAAATTTACAAACATTAGTGGTTTGTGCAATTTTTCTTCTAAGATTATGATCTATACCACTACTGCCATGCAAAACTAAAGGTAAATCAGTTAATTTTTGAATTTCTTCAATCGCCTTAAGGTCTATCTTAGATGAAGTGCTTGTTTGAAGATGAACGTTTCCCGCGCTTATAGCCATTGCATCGCAGCCTGAGTTTAATGCAAATTGATACGCCTCATCAGGGTCAGTGCTTAATGAACTTGCACCCTGATCATAACCAACAAAACCAATCTCACCTTCTACAGAAATATTATGTTGATGGGCAAGGTCAGCTATTTCTCTAGTCTTTTGAATATTCTCTTGAAGCGGAAGCTTAGAGCCATCAAACATTACTGAGGTAAATCCACTGTTAATTGCTTCAATACACTCTTCTTTTTTATAACCATGATCTAAATGGCAAACTACAGGCTGTGATGATTTTTCAGCTAAGTATCTAAACATTTTACCCAAAATGGGTAAAGGTGTATTTGCTCTACAGCCAGGGCCGGCTTGAAGAATAACAGGTAAGCCTAACTCCTCAGCAACTTCAGCATAGCAACGAGCATCTTCCCATCCTAGCACAACAAGACCTGCTACTGCATAATGTTTTTTTTTTGCCTCTTGTAGGACTTCAGCG
>JAYPCO010000047.1:0-6899 GCA_038124765.1 Alphaproteobacteria bacterium
ACTTGGAAAAGAATCCTTGAACTGAAGTCACCAAAGAGTTTTCACCGCATATCCATGTCGTAATTTGCTTTTTATTATGATCAAAATAAGCGCGAACCAAACCTTGCGTTAGAAAGAAAAATTGATGACACAACTCACCTGACGGAATGACGACATCTCCTTTCGAAAAGGATTTACGTATTACTTTTGAAGCAATAAATTCTCGAGCGTCCTCACAAAGATCGCCTTGACTCTCAATTTGTTTTAGAAAGTATATTTTGTTTTTAAAGCGCTCCATAAGCTTATAAAAATACTTAAAATTAAATGATCTATTACAGGATTCCGAAAATAAATTTAGATGGTCAATTTGATGACACAGGAACGAATTCACCTAAACCCCATGACTATGCATCAAAAATGAAGAATGCTACAGAGCTACTAAAACATCAAAAAAACTATCAACAACAAAAAAGCGAGTTGTAAACTCGCTTTTATAATGTAAGATTGATTATTAAAGACTACTTGACAATGATAAACTCAGAGCGTCTATTTTTTCTATTTTCATCATTAGAACAGGAATCGCATTTTTGAATTAATTGGGATTCACCAAAACCTTTATAAGTCATTTGAGAGGCCTTAGCACCCAACTGAATTAAATAATCATAAGTGCTCTTAGCTCTTTTGTCAGATAAATACTGATTGTATACTTCTGAACCTACTGAATCAGTATGTGATCGAATCTCGATTTTTAACTCTGGATATTGAATAAGTGCTTCAACAATTTTAGCTAAATCTTCTGCAGATGCAGGTAAAATAGTTTAACAAAAAAATGCAATTCAGATATCTTACGAAATCACTTTTTTATACTTTATTTTTAAAAAATTACATTATGTCTCATTTAAACTTTCAATTCAATGGCACATTGACTAATTTTGCATCAAATTACAGACAATCATGAGTTTACAAGAACAAGTAATGAGCCAAATGAAAGAGGCAATGAAAGCTAAAAACACTTTAGCGCTTCAGGCATTAAGAGCTGTTAAATCTGCTATTCTTTTGGAACAGACCTCTGGAAACGGTGATCTAACTTCAGATGATGAAATTAAACTGCTTCAGAAATTAGTCAAACAGCGTAAAGATTCTGCCGCTTTATACCAAGAACAAGGTAGATCGGATTTGATGCAACCAGAATTAGACGAAGCAGCTGTGATCGAACAATTCTTACCAAAACAACTCTCAGTTGAAGACGTAAAAACAGCTGTACAACAAATTATCTCCAAAGTTGGTGCTACAAGCATGCAAGATATGGGAAAAGTGATGGGACTCGCCTCTAAAGAGCTCGCAGGACAATCTGATGGCAAGACCATATCAACTGTAGTTAAAGAACTATTGTCCTAACTATTTACATAAAAACTAGGCTGCGTAGTTCAACTGAATAGAATGTCAGATTTCGGCTCTGAGGTTATGGTTGTTAACTATTGAAAACACTGGGCTAAATCAATATTTGACTCTTATAAAATTAGGTATTTTTATTGAATTTTGCCAGTAAAATTGACAGTTAATTTTACGTAAAATGAATCTCTAAGTTCTTAGTAAATTGGTTTTAAGAATTCAACCAAAATTCAATTATATCTTACCCATAATGTAAAGTACAATTAGAGTCATTACAACACCCTTTAAGAAGCTAAAATAAGCTGTTGTTACTGGGTGTTTTCTAATTATGCTAAACTGCCATTCGAAAAGTCGTTTCATATCAATTTTAATTTTACTTAAATTTATAAAAAAAAACGTGAAGTGCTTAAATTGTAAACATACTTGGCTTAGAACAAAGTGGACAGAGTACATCTCTTTTATGTCGAAATGTCCAAAATGTGGCAGTAGATGGTTGCTTCGATTTTAACTAACCCTCATCTATTTCTTTTAATGTTCGATATGCATCGTCTATATCCAATAGAAAAGCTTCTTTCACTTCACTATCTTCTGCTATGTATTTATAATATGACAAATTAGATAACTCCTCGTCTTTTAAAGATACCAACTCAGTTTTAAAAACATTATCTAAATTATTGTCGTCGTTAATAATTCCTTTATATAGGTGTTTAGTTCTTTTAACTAGCCTTTTTCTAATGCCATCTAGATTTTCTTTGGTTGTAATTATACAATCGTGGATAATTAAAGCAAAAATATTATCATCAAGTTCTTTGTATGTATCTACAAATATTTTCGCTTCAGCTGATTGACCAATTTTAGCAATTACTTTATTCCCGTTTATACGCTTAAGCTCGTTTATCCAAGCCATAAAAGATGGAAAGAGGTTTATTAATTCTATATTAGCTTTAGAAGGAACATATTTTGCGTTTAATGTTTTTAGTAATTCTTCTTTTACCTCTGCTCTATCCTTACTACCAAAATATGATGAACTATTCATTACATACTCCTAAATTTCCCCGTTGATGAACTTAGAATACAATAGATTTGCTTCTCTTTTTTCAATATCAGAAACGTCCCCTTGAACCTTCAAATGTTTTAACCATTCTAATGTCAATATGGAAGGTTGAGCAGATGACATATCTACTTCATACAGCAACTCTCCTTTCTTTGTTCTTAGTCCTTTTCTGACCTTTCGAGGAATTGAGGCAACAAAGTGATAAACGCGCCCATAATCGCTTATTGAGGGCTTATAAAAAGCGTTCTCATAGAACAATTGCTCTGGGTCAGTATTACTGTTTAAATTCAGCAAACCTCTCCTAAATAGCTCATATCTCATAAGTCTTGTTTGGTTTGGTACACTCTCTACAAAATGAATATGCATGTCTGTAGTTCCAATCTGTATTTTACTTACCGTTTTAATGTCTTTTTTTGGTAAAAATTTATTACTATCATCTACCAAATAAAGGTTAGCTGTATTAACTAGTATCTTATTAAGTAATGGATTTGATTTAGCTTTTTTATAATCTTTTTTGAGCTCTTCTTCAAGCTTATTAATGAACCAAGTAGATTTTAGCTGATAATAGCATAACTCTCTATTATGCAGCGATGAATGAAGTCTATAAGACTTTGAGAATCTTCTAGTAGAGTACTTATCATTTCTTTGAATTATTCTTAAGCTGATGAGGTTGTACAGTATATTGGAATAATTCCGACCCAAATATCGCTTGAGCGTAATCGAATCTATATTAATTAGTTTAACAAAACCTTCTTCCTCATTCTTTGATATGGAATGCTGAATTATTAAGTGAATTAAATAATGGTGCCTATCGAGGCATTTAAGCTTCTCAGCTTCTTTCATCTGAGCTAACATAGGAGATTCCAAAATAGCTCTATCGTTACCTTTTATACTTAATAACTCCATATTAAAAATCGCACCACATATGATATAATATTAGCATCGAAATAAGCACGGCTTTATGGCCGTGCATTATAGTTCTAAGTACAAGTTAGTAACAATTATACGTTGATTTCATTGGAGTTGATAAGTTTTGATAACGTCAATTGTAGAGCATTTATTAGTAATAACTCAGTGAAATTATAATGCGATACATTTGATATTGATAGCATCGATGTCGCGACTAGCCCCCAAGGCGTGGTCGCTTAGCATTGGTTCAAGAAAATATTGAATTTATTTTTTAATGTCGTGAGACATAGCTTAGGAATGAGTGTTAAACCTTATGTATTTGGATTAATTCTATACTCTTTAAAATACTATTAATAAGAAACCATATTTTGCAACTAATATTTCAATTATATAAATTGTATATTAACATAATAGTATTTCAAATAGCATTATTGCTTTATCAAATAAATGAAATTATCAATAATTGTATTTTATAAAACCACACTTTATCAAAGCTTTATGAATTGACCTAAATTTTTTGCGTGCATAAATTTTAGCCGAATACTCAAGGGGATTGTTAACATATCCAACCTTTTTATCAAACTCCTCATATAATTTCATTCCGAACTTGGTAGATAGGAATACGGAATGATGGATTTCCTCTACAAGAGTAATAATAAATGAATAGACAGAATCTATATTATCAACATAGAGATAGATTGAATGATAATCCGAATGATAGAATCCTTTAAAATCATCATTAGGTTCTTCGATGATATATATTGATAAATTATTTATTTGAACCTCAAGGTCTTTTTCAATTAATTCAAGTACAAAATAACACAGATTTTTTTTATCGTTACATACATCTTCAATTGAAAAAATATAATGAGGGAAAATCAATTTGGGAATTAGAACAATTAGCAGAATAGCCATAAAAATCCAATATCCATTATCTAAATATTCTAAAATTTTCATATATTTAATGTAAAATCATAGCTATTATGGCTGGTGTTAAATGTAGTAATTGCAGTTACCCTTATGTCCCATTTCACGGTAAGAGAAAAGGCAGATTCTATTATGGAGACTGTCCAAATTGTGGATATAATATGACTCGTAACGAAGATTTTTTTGAAGCAGTTGGAGAAACAATAAATAATGTTTTAAGATTTGGCTGTCTTGTTTTCGTTTTATTTTTTTTATTTGGTATAGTCTATAATGCTATTTTTAATTAGTTATTGTTGACAAAATACTCAATTAATTCATTAGTTGTATGTCGATATGTTGATATAACTTTGAATTCACTATGGATATCATTGTTTTTAATTAAACTTTCCTCTGATTACAAATGAAAGCAATATTTAAAAATTACCTCAAAGACCCTTAATCCACCATAGCTGTAAACACTACTATTTTTATTATGGGGTGTCTGTTCTTTGGTGCTTTAGCCACAATTGGAATAGTATCAGAGCTGATAAGAGACTTAAAAAATCCTCAACAAGACATTAGAATTCAACATATCCAACAGCATATGGATGAGCAGGTTAAATATGATGAAATGATTAAAATTTTAGACTCTATAAATAACAAATTACAGGCATATCACACTCATCCAACTCACTAACCTCTAAACCTCTAAGATAGGTTAAAGAAACAGCTAAAGAAGAGTGTCCCATTGCTTTTTGTAGCTTATTTGTATATTTGAATGTGAGTTATCGAAAATTAATACTCTTTTCAATTGCACCTTGGATAAACATTGGTTTTTTGTACCTAATGTATATATTCAAGGTTGATAATACTCTACTCGGAGTTTATTGGGAACTTACAATGATACCCTCTTTTGTCTTAGGAGTTATTTTTCCATTTTTAATAATTGTAAAGTTTATAAAACAGAAAATCAAATCATAGGCATATTATCTTCTTCAAATTCAGCAACTTCTAACCCTCTTAGATAGGTTAATGATACTGCTAAAGAAGAGTGAACCAAGCTTTTTAGTGATTATTTGTATATTTGAATAAACATTAAAATAAATAGACAAATTATGGAAGCTTTAAATAAAAATTGGTTTGCGATTACTTTAACTGCAGTGGTTTTTGGTTTACTTGGTTATATTCTTGGTAAACAATGCAATCAACATCAGTGCCCAATGATGAATGGACCGCATAAAATGATGTTTATGGAAGGTGGTGCTCACAAAATGATGGGAGGTGAGAGTAAATTTATGTTTAAAACAGAAGACGGGAAGGAAATTGAGTGGATTGAAGATTTAGATATTCAAAAAGAAGAAGGAAAGAATGGAGAAAAGAAAGTAAAAATACAAGTAAAAGCAAAGGAGGAATAGTTAGTATTTTTCTTCAAATCATAGGCATATCACTTTCTTCCAACTCAACTACTTCTAACCCTCTCAAATAAGTTAAACTAACTGCTAGGGATGAGTGCCCCATTGCTTTCTGTAACTTACTGAGTGAACCAGTTCTTTTATAGATTTCTATAGCTCCAGAGTGACGAAACGAGTAAAGAGTTTGGTCTTGTTCGAGGAGCTTAGAAACCTTCTTAAAACGTCTCCAAAGTGTCTTAAAATAACCTTCTGCAAAAGGTTTGTCTGTTCCACTAAAGATATTGTGATGAGGTTCTCCTTTAGAGAGCCTCTCTTGAATGTAGTAGGGTACTGGAACGATTCTATTGCGTCCAGATTTGTTTCGAGCTCCAGATAGATTAATCTGCTTTAAATCTACTGAAAAGTCACCCCAAGTAAGTTCTCTGACCTCTCTATGAGGTCTAAGAAGACAACCATATGTAATTAGACAGCAAAGACCTAACTTATCATTAAACGCAGTAACCTCATCGACAATTGACTTTATGTTTTCGAATGGTTTATGAATAACTGATTTAGATTTTCTAATTATTATGCCTTTAAGTGGATTATGTGACATTCCAAGTTTAACACCATCAGTTATTAATGACGATAAATGTCTTTTAATCATATTTTGAGTCGTAGTACTGGAATAAGAATAAAGAATATCTTCAATATCTTCTCTAGTGATATTCGTTTTACATTTTGAGTTGATTAACCTTGAAACTAATCTTAAATTTTCTAAATAATGTTTTGAAAGCCCGGCTCTTTCTTTTAGTTTCAGTGCTCTATTTAAATATTGAATATCTGTTAAATTTCCAGTAATAAGTTTTTTGCTTCTATACTCATCGAAAGAACTTCCATTAACTAGATTTTCATATACAAGAATTGCTAGTTTTTTAGCATAAAGCTCTCTTAGCTCTATCGAATAATCATTTGGTCGCAAATCAATACCTAGTCTGCTTCCATTTGTTAACCTATACCTCTTATTATTAAAATTAAATGAAATGTAAAACTTAGAATTTTTATCTTTGACGATTCTAGGGAATGTAATTTTGTTCATTTGACAGTTAATTTGACAGTTAATATTTATTCATTGTCAAATAATAATTGAGAACTCAGCAATGTTCTACTTCAATCAATTGAATATCAGTGATTTAAACCCTATGGCTATAAATAGGCTGCGTAGTTCAACTGGATAGAATATCAGATTTCGGCTCTGAGGGTTGAGG
>JAYPCO010000048.1:0-6469 GCA_038124765.1 Alphaproteobacteria bacterium
GTATAAAATCCTTTGACGGGCTGAATATAAGGACCTTGAACCTCCAAACATCTTTGAAATTCCATTTCATCAGTATCAACTAAACCTTTATGAGGATTTTCAATTGCCCAAACCATCCCTGCCAAAACAGCAGAAGTAACCTGAAGACCTGTTGCGTTTTGATAAGGAGCTAATTGAATAGTGTCTGCGTTTGAAAGTTGAGAGCCATACCAATAGGCATTTTTGTCGTGTCCGTACAACAAAACTCCCAACTCATCAATTCCAGAGAGTATTTCATTCTCTTTATAAATGTAGTGCTTATGATGAGCCTCACCTTTTCCTATGGACTCTAGGGAAGATATCACTGCATCATCACATGGGTGGTAGGCATAATGGCAAGTTGGTCGATACTTAGGATTATTTTTATCTCCTAAAGTAAAATAATCCGCTATGGAAATTGATTCATTATGAGTTACTAAGAATGAGTATTGAGCCCCTAAGGTTGGACACCAAGTTTTAACCATTGTATTCATACCTGGTCTATTTAAATAGATAGCTGATTTACATCCATCAGCGTGAAATTGAGCTCCTAATGGTATTTTTTTTTCATGTGTTCCCCACCCTAATTCTGATGGTTGATAAAAGCCCTCTGAGATAAAGCCCTCCACAGACCAAGTATTCCAAAATTCATCTGAGGGTTTTTTATTTAATATTGTCTGAGTGTCTCTTTCAGCGATATGTATCCCTTTAACTTTAGATTGGGCCATTAATGCTGCCCACTCTTCGCGAGAGTTAGGTGCTTTTGATAAAATGCCTAAATCTTTTGCTAAATTTAATAATGCTTGTTTTACGAACCAATTGACCATTCCAGGATTAGCACCACAACAACTTACTGCTGTTGAATTTAACTGTGTCTCATCTCTAAATTGTCTGAGTCTTTCTCTTAAATTATAATTTGTTCTAAGAGCAATATCTGTATTTGTATCTGAATAAAAACCCTTCCACTCCTCTATTACAGTATCAACATATAAAATATTTTTTTGCTGGCAGTATTGAATTAAATCTCTTGAGGACGTATCAACAGAAAGATTAATACAAAAACCTTCATTATCATTAACAAAGATTTTGTTCAAAACTGATTTATAGTTTTCAATAGTTAATTCCTCTTGAATATAATTAGCTCCGTGAATACTAATATATTCTTGGACTTGGGGGTTGGGGTCTATAACAAATACTTTTGCTGGATCAAAGTTAAAATGCCTTTCAACAAGAGGCATTGTTCCTCTTCCAATCGAACCCAATCCAACGAATACAACAGGTCCCTTAATAGAATGGTATTTGATATAGGAGTCTGACATTTATTTACTCATATAAATTAAAAATAAAAAAAAACTATTTATTATTTTGAACAGCTATAAAAAAAATAGATAACTGTTCCCATATTATTGGCATTGTCCATTTTTAAACGACTGGCATATCCATTATTTTGATCCAAAAAATAATAATCAATTTGAGTTTCACTGATATTGCTTGATTTTAAGAAAGTATCGAACTCATAAAATTTTAATTCTTTTCCACCCCAGTTCATTAAGCTTGTTTCATTATCTACTTGGACTGGGATAGTGTTATTGCATTGTTTGCCTACATCCTTTTCCACTTCACCATTTCTAAAATAGGTAATTTCTCTAGACTTACATTTACATTGATAGTTAGTCACTTCTGCTAGAAGGAAGCTTGGCAGCAAAATTAGAAGGATAGTTAAATATTTCAAAGTTTTTAACATTAATTAAATATGTCTAATAAGAATAGCAAAGATTAGTTTTTTACATAACAAAACTATTCACTGATCGCTATTTTAGCACTCATGGAAACTTTAGTAAATCAATCAAATGTCTTATTTATATTAATCGGTGCAATCTTAGTTTTATTTATGCACGCAGGTTTTGCGTTCTTAGAAGTGGGTACAGTTCGTGAAAAAAATCAAGTTAATGCACTATCTAAAATTCTTGCAGATTTTTGCATATCAACCATCGCCTATTTTTTTATCGGTTATACTATTTCATATGGTCTAAATTTTTATGATACAGCATCAACATTAAGTGAACAAAGTGCTTATGATATTGTAAAGTTTTTCTTTTTATTAACATTTGCTGCAGCCATACCTGCTATTATTTCTGGTGGAATTGCTGAAAGAGCCAAGTTTAATCCACAATTAGCAGCTTCTTTTTTAGTAGTAGGTTTTGTCTATCCTTTTTATGAAGGAATTGTTTGGAACGGAAATTATGGGATACAAGCTTGGTTGGAAAGTGCGTTTGGTTATGCTTTTCATGACTTCGCAGGCTCTATCGTTGTTCATGCAGTCGGTGGGTGGTTAGCTTTAACGGCAGTCATCGCACTAGGAGCAAGAAAGGGTAGATATACAAAAGAAGGTCGTCTTATTGCTATTCCTCCATCGAGTATTCCTTTTTTAGCTTTAGGCTCTTGGATACTTGTTGTGGGATGGTTTGGTTTTAATGTGATGTCAGCACAAACATTAGAAGGTATATCTGGCTTAGTTGCTGTTAACTCTTTAATGGCTATGGTAGGTGGAACACTTTCAGGTTTATTTTTTGGAAAGAATGACCCTGGATTTTTATACAACGGTCCACTTGCAGGTTTAGTTGCGGTATGTGCAGGATCTGATCTTTTCCATCCTCTTGGTGCTTTAGTCGTAGGACTCGTAGCTGGATTTATTTTCGTATACACATTTAATTTAACTCAAAATAAGTGGAAAATTGATGATGTGCTGGGTGTCTGGCCTTTACATGGTTTATGTGGGACATGGGGCGGTATAGCTGCGGGTATCTTTGGTCTTGAGTTTTTCGGTGGTTTAGGTGGTGTAAGCTTTACAGCACAATTGATTGGTACCGCTGGTGGTATTGCAGTTGCGCTTCTAGGTGGTTTTATAGTTTATAAAATTGTCGATAGACTTTTAGGTCTTAGATTGTCAGCTGAGGAAGAATTCCAAGGTGCTGATTTATCAATTCATAAAATATATTCTACCTCTTCAGAAAAATAGTATTTTAAAGAATTTTTAATGATGGCTCTGGCCATCTTTCATCATTCTTTCGTGAACAGCTTGCATGCCACGTGCTGCCATATCGCTGACTTCTGAGGCATGTTGTTGAAGAGCTGCCACAATTGCTGGATCATTGGAGGTTTGGATAACCTGCACACCTTTATCAGTAGAAATAACCTCTGTTTCAATTTTATCATAATTTTCAAAAAGTATATTTAATGTGGGTGTTTGAATAATAACTTGCGGGTTTCTATTTTCTTGTAATCTAGTTAACATCATTGATACATGGCTAATGATATTTTCTCTTAAACTTTCATTTTCAGTCTCAGTGATTGTTACGATCCCGTTTTCTATATTTTCAACTGTTCTTATAATGTCTTTATGATTATTAAATATATTCTTTAAATCGTTAATTTCGGTATCTGTGGTATCTACTCCTTGAAGCCCAGGCATATTAACTTCATCATGTCCATTCATTGTCATATGGTGAGAGGAGTGATTTTCTTGTTTGTGCATATACCAAAATGCACTTATTAATCCTGCCAAAAAAACAAGCAAGAGAAGTAAAATTTTAAAAATATTTGATTTCATAACTATAGAGCGAATGTAGCTTTAATTCATAAATTAACCATTGATATAAATCAAATTTTTATTCTTTTTTATGAACTCTAAGACTCATTTATCGTCATGCATAACTCATAAAAAAAGTAGATATTTAAATTTAAAAATAGTTTAGATTTTTGATATAGGAATGGGGGTCTCATGAAGATAGGCTTTATTGGTCTTGGAAATGTTGGCGGTAAGCTCGCTAGCAATTTATTAAACAATCAATTTGATTTAACGGTTTTAGATAAAGATACCGAAGTATTAGAAAAATTTAAAAAACTAGGAGCAAAAACGACTTCATCAATTGCAACTTTAGTAAGCCAGTGTGAAATGATCATCACATGCCTCCCTTCCCCGCAAGCCTGCAAAGATGTCTTGGAATCTGAAGATGGAATAATAAATCATATTAAAGAAGGTCAGATTTGGGCAGAGATGAGCACTACTGAAGAGGAACAATTAAAAAAACATGCAAAATTAATTGAAGCAAAAAATGCAATCGCTTTAGAAGCCCCTGTGAGTGGTGGTTGTCATCGTGCAGCTACCGGTAATATTTCTATTTTTATCGGTGGAAAACGTGAGGGATTTGAAAAAGCACTTCCCGTGTTAAGTTGTCTTGGTCGACGAATTCTTCATACAGGAGATTTTGGAACTGCATCTGTTTTAAAAGTAATTACTAACTATCTAGCGACGGTTCATCTCGTAGCGCTGGGAGAGGCTTGGACGATTGCTGCTAAATCCAATTTAGATTTAAATAAAACATTTAAAGGTATTGCTGCTTCATCTGGTAATTCATTTGTTCATGAAACAGAAAGCCAAGTAATACTTAATGGTTCCTATAATATAAATTTTACGATGGATTTAGTAGAAAAGGATGTTGGCCTATTTGATGGATTGGCAAAAAAACTAGGTGTTGATTTAGAAGTTTCACCTTTGGTTTTAAGTATTATTAAGGATGCTAAAGAAAAATTTGGAAGCCGTGCCTGGTCATCGATGGTGGTTAAAAGACTTGAGGATAAATTTAATACATCTTTTAGAGCAGCTGGCTATCCAGAAGAATTAGTCGATTTTGAAGAAAAAGAGCCCGGATATGAGATTTAAGAATTTAAATAATTTGGTAGTATAAACCATGAATTACATTACCGATGTCATTCTGCCCTTAGCTTTAGCATTTATCATGTTCACGCTAGGCTTGGGATTATCACTTGCTGACTTTATTCAAATTATTAAAAATCCTAAGAATTTCTTTATTGGTCTTATTAGCCAGTTATTCTTTCTGCCGATTGTTGCAATAGCAATTACTATGATTTGGTCGCTACCCACTGAAATTGCCATTGGCCTAATTTTAATTGCTGCAGCTCCAGGGGGGGTTACCTCTAATATTCTAACATCTTTTGCAAAAGGCGATGTAGCTCTATCTATTTCCCTGACTGCGGTAATGAGTTTATTAAGTGTTATTTCTATTCCTATAGTTTTAGGAATTTCTTTAGGTTTAATTTCAGATCAGTCTTTAGGATCTATTTCATTATCCAGCATAGCTATTAGTATGTTTTTGATTGTCACACTGCCAGTTTTATTGGGTATGATTTTTCGAGCTACCTTGTCTTATCTTACTAAAATTATCGAAAAGTGGGCAAAAACAATATCAACTTTATTATTCGTATTAGTTTTATTGGGTGCCATTTTAGCGGAAAGAGAAAATATCATTAATTACTTTGCTCAAACTGGTTTAGTGGTTTTAGTTTTAAATTTGGCGATGATGGTCCTTGCTTATTATTGGGCCAAAGTATTTGGCACAGGTAAGGCGCAACAAAAAGCAATTGCCATAGAATGTGGATTACAAAATGGTACGTTGGCAATTTTTGTGGGAACTAGCGTATTTGGTGGAGGGCTATATATAATTCCAGCAGCAACTTACAGCTTAGTGATGTACCTAACCTCTTTGATATTTATTTTTATCTTTAGAAAAAATAATTAAATAATTTTTTTATATTATTGTTATGATAAGGAGTGATTGAACTCGATATATTTTCAGACACTATTTGCCCTTGGTGTTATATTGGTAAGAAAAGATTAGACAAGGCAATTCAAAAATACCCAGGAGTTACCATTAAACAAACCTGGCGGCCTTTTCAACTAAACCCTTCCATGCCCGCTGAGGGGATGGACAGGCAAGAGTATTTGGTTTCAAAATTTGGAAGTCCCGATGCTGCCAAAACGATTTACGATAATATTTATGAAGAAGGTAAAAAAGAGGGTATAGAATTTAATTTTGATGCCATTGAAACAACTCCAAATTCCTTTAATTCCCATCGACTTCTTGCCTTGGCTTATAGATATAATGTGCAAGATCAAATATTAGAGGATTTATTTGAGTCTTACTTTATTCGCGGTGAAGATATTGGTAATCCTAATATTTTATTGAGCATTGCTGTTAATAACTCGCTTAATGAAGAAGAATTTAAAAACTATTTATCCGATCAGCAAAATATTGAGCCATTAGCTAACGAAGAAATAGTTGCAAGGAATATGGGAATTAATAGTGTTCCTACATTTATTGTGAATAAACAACTTGTAGTAAACGGCGCTCAATCCTCTGAAAATTTTGAATTAATTTTTAGTAAGCTAACATCGAAGATTCATTAATTACCCCTAACATGAAAATTGGAATTAGTGTAAGATCGCCCAAATGAAAATTTCCCTCAAAGAGATTAATCCTTACCTTACTTTTGCAAAAAAACTAATATCCGACTCAGAGAAAATTATAAAAAAACATCAACCCAAAAAAGTTCAAATAAATTTTAAAATTGATCGCTCACCTGTCACTAA
>JAYPCO010000049.1:0-2812 GCA_038124765.1 Alphaproteobacteria bacterium
GCCGGTAGAAAACTTTGGAACTATGACAACTTAGAGCCAAGTGAAAGAAAAGGAATTTTAGGTTAGGAGCGAATATGGCAAAAAGAAATACAACATTATTAGGTAAAAATGCAATTTTTACCCCCGAGGTAATGGATGATATCCATATCAAAGCTCAATTAGGACGTTACAGAATGAGAGGAATGGCTCTCATGAAGAAAATTCCTCATTGGGATGACTTGGTATTTTTACCCGGTACATTAACACGTTTTGTGATCGAAGGTTATCGTGAAAAATGTTTAACAGAAACAATCATTGGTCCTCGAGCGAAAAACCCCATTAAATTAGATATCCCAGTTTATATCACAAGTATGAGTTTCGGAGCGCTCTCTTATGAAGCCAAAACTGCTTTAGCAAGAGGTGCAACGATGGCAGGAAGCGCTACTTGTTCAGGTGAAGGCGGTATGATCCCTGATGAGAGAAGATATTCTAATAAATGGTACTATCAGTGCATTCAATCACGTTATGGTTTTAATCCACACCACGCTCAACTCGCAGATGCGATTGAAGTCTTTATCGGACAAGGTCAAAAAGTAGGTATGGGTGGTCACTTAATGGGACAGAAGGTTACCGACCAAGTAGCTGAGATGCGTTCATTACCGGCTGGTATTGATCAACGTTCTCCTGCTCGTCACCCTGACTGGATGGGACCGGATGATTTAGCATTGAAGGTAGCTGAATTAAGAGAATTAACTGATAACCAAGTACCTATCCAATTAAAACTAGGTGCATCTAGAGTTTATGACGACGTCAGAATGGCTGCAAAATGTGACCCTGACTCTATTTTCTTAGACTCCATGGAAGGTTCTACTGGTGCAGGTCCTCACGTAGCAGCTGCAAATACTGGTATTCCTGGAATTGGTGCGGTCAGAGAAGCAAGAAGAGCTTTAGATGACGTGGGTAAAACTGGTCAAATTTCACTTATTTATGCAGGTGGTATACGTGATGGTGTTGATATGGCAAAAGCATTGGCATTAGGTGCAGATGCAGTTGCAATTGGTACAGCGGGACTAGTAGCATTAAACTGTAATAAAGATATTCCAGAAGCTGACTTTGAAAAAGAAATGGGAGTGGAGGCAGGTTACTGCTATCACTGTCATACAGGTAGATGTCCTGTGGGTGTTGCAACTCAAGACCCAATTTTAAGAAGTCGATTAGATCCAACTGAAGCTGCTGAAAGAGTCTATAATTTACTTAATACAATGACTTTAGAAGCTCAGTTGATGGCCAGAGCATGTGGTAAAACAAACATCCATTCTCTTGAGCCAGAAGATTTAGCTGCATTAACAATGGAAGCATCAGCAATGGCAAAAGTTCCACTTGCAGGAACCGATATGACTGTTGGTGTCAATAACTATCACTCAATATAGAAAGGAGTAAAAGATGGCAAAAGCAACAAAAACAAAAAAGAAATCTTCTGCTCTTAAAGGAAAAAAAAGTGGATATCAGGCAGTAGGCGGAGCTAAGTTAAAAGATAAAGATATTAAGACTGAAAGAGAAAAATCTATTGGTCAACATATTGGATATCGTTATGACGTGAACTTGATACCTGATTACTCAAAACTAACTCCCTTTTTAAAGAAGTATATTGAGACAATGGGATGGGATGATCTTAATTGGTTGGAAGATGTTCATATGGGTTACGAAGGTGATAAACCAGCTGTTTTTGATCGTAACGCAAATGGTTGGATTACAGTTCCCGCTAAAATGAAACTTCCTAATGGTCAACAGGAAAGAGACATGCTTGCAAGAGAGCTTTTAATTAAGTTTCAAATGTCTCCTAGTCATCCTTTAGTGGCATTAAAGAAAACATACGTTAAAGGTGAAAACTTTAAACTAACAGAATAATTTTATTATTATTCTATCCTCTCTAAGGGGCGGCTTTCTAGAAGGTCGCCCTTTTTTTTAATCAGTAATTCTAATAAGTTTTGATTTTTTCCAATTAGGGATAAATTTAATTACATCAATATCTTTATTTAAACTGGGATTAAAGTTTAAGTTATGCCAAAAGACATTTTCCCAAGCTTCTTCATCTTCATCTAAGATAAAAGGAGAGCATTCTAATCGATAGTTTGTAGACAAGTGAATAAAGTCCAAAATACAAGAACCCTTTTTACAAATCTTCTCAACAAACTTATTTTTTTTAGGAAAGGTTGCATAAACCGCATCACTAAAACGGTGTTTATCTAAAAAAAACTCTGAGGATAAAAATTTATTAATTTTATCGTAACGCTCTGCTGGATCATAAGTCTTCTTAAAATTATGTTCAAACAGACGGGTGGTTTCACTAGGGTCGTTTTCAACTAAAATAACCACAATTTGCCCATATTCCTGGCCTTTTTCATCCAAAAGATGAGGAAGCATAGACGTATTGGGTCTACCTCCTTGCGTGCGAAAGGCATTCATCCGAGATTGGCACTGCCAATCAAAAAATTTCTCGCGCAAGACAGTAGGGGTCATCAACCTAGCAGTCTAAAGTATTATTTCTCTCCCAAGAGCTGAGATACTTATTATAAGAAGTCCATTCGTGATTTTTTAACTTCACATAACTGCTAATTAAATCATCACCAAAACCGTCGCGAATAATTTTAGATTTATCTAAATCTCTGATCGCATCTAAAAGGTTTAATGGAAGCTTTTTAACTTTACCTGCCTTATGACCTTCTGTGTACATATTAATGTCTAATCTTTTTCCTGGATCTCTTTTGTTATTAACACCATCCATACCTAAGAGGAGAATAGCTGCCTGCATTAAATATGGATTAGTAGCACC
>JAYPCO010000049.1:2912-6437 GCA_038124765.1 Alphaproteobacteria bacterium
TATAAATCAGATGCAACCCAAGCAATTTCTTTATTCCAAGGAAGTTGAATGACGCTATCACCATCCGGCATACCAAACATATCTGAGTCTGCAGGGGACATATCTAACCAAGTGGCAAATCCAGCAAACCCTGCGCCTTCTGATTGAATTTCGTCGATTGCAGTTGCTGGTACGAGTTTTGATCTTAAAACTCCAAATAAATCAACAAAACTTACAAAAAAGTATTTAACTCCATTTTTTTTAGCAAAATTGTGCAAATTAATAGCCATTTTTTTTAATTCCCCCTAAAGAATATCAATAAAACAATATTAATATTCTTGTTAAAAATAAAGGTAATTAGGATAGAAAATTTCACAAAGTGGAACAAACTTTGTAAATAAATTATACCTTTTTAATTCGGGACTGTGGCATAATTGTTCTAAGAATCCCTTATTTTATATAAGGCGCTTAATTAATTAAGGAGGCTGTGACTATGGATAATGAACTATCCGCACTGAACGTCATATTTACAGAAGCTTACTACTGGATAACAGTGGTAATGATGTTCCTCATTCACGTAGGTTTCTGTGTATATGAAGTAGGTGTATCCCGTTACAAGAACCATCAGCATACTTTGATGAAGAATACTATGCTGATACCAATCGTAACGATTACTTTTTACTTTTTTGGTTGGTGGATTTACTTCGCCTTTCCAAATGGTCCTTTTATTAACGGAGGCTTACTAGATGCTTCTTTTGCTTCCCCTATTGCTGAAGTAATGGCACCTAATATGTCTGATCATATTATGGGTGTATTCTGGGCTGCATTCCTACTATTCTCTTGGACTGCTGCTTCGATTGTTTCAGGTGCTACAATTGAAAGAATTAGAACCGGTGCGTTCTTAATTCTTGCAACTGTGATTGGTTCTGTAACATGGATTATTGATGCTGCTTGGGGATGGCACTATGGTGGCTGGATGGTAATGCTACTTGGTTATCATGATGCATACGCTTCTGGTGTTATTCATGGTATTGCAGGTGGTTTTGCTCTTGCAGTTATTATGGTTCTTGGTCCAAGAATTGGTAAATTTAATGCCGATGGATCAGCAAATAACATCTCACCTAGAAACCCATGGATGATCACTATAGGTCTATTTTTAATCTATACTGGTTTCTGGGGCTTCTATGCTGCATGTAACGTTCCAATTTATAATGCAGGCGCTGATTACGGCGGAGGTGCAGACTTATTTACTGCTACAAACATTTATCTACAACCAACAACACTCAGTGGTATTACAATTAATTTCTTGATGTCACTCTCTGGTGGTTTGATGGTTGGATATATGGTCAGTAAAGGTGATGCTTTCTGGACTTACTCTTTAGGTCTAGCGGGTATTATCGGTGCATCTTGTGGTAACGATGTTTATCACCCATATCAAGCGATGATTATCGGTGGTATCGTAGCATGGTGTGTTTACAAACTTCACTATTGGGTTGAAAACAAATTTAAGATTGATGATGCTGTCGGTGCAGTAGCTGTTCACGGTTATGCTGGATCTATCGGTTTATTGATCTCTGGATTTGTTCTTTGGGGCATGCCTGCAACTCCTTATGGCGATGCAGTTGTAACTCCATGGGGTCAAGCAATCGGTGCTTTCATCATGTTCTTTGTTTTAGGTTTCGTTCCAGCTTGGATTGTATCAAAAATCCTTGATGGTATGGGATTACTAAGAATTCCAAGAGAGGTTGAGCTAGCAGGTCTAGATATCCTTGAAATGGAAGCAAAAGCAGCAGATGATGCTCAATTCCAAAAAGCTGAAAGGAGCGCATAATGGCAACAACTCCATATACATCGTATGAGTCTTTAGGAGATATTTCGGTACTATACCCATTTCCGGGCTCAGTGACCTTATTGTGCTTACTATGTATTGCATTTTGGATTGTATGGCAAATCATGCAAATCGGTGCAGAAAACAAGCACTATGATGAAATAAAAAGCAAGGGACATAACGTTTCTTCTGCTGATAAATATTCATCATAAATAAAACTTTTAGGGCCACAGTAATGTGGCCCTAATTTATTGTAATGTTTTTCAAAGAAGATAATTCTAAAAGACCCGATAAGTTTAAAGGATGGGATTTTCCTAAAGGATCCTATGGCTTTATAATAGGAGCTATAATCGTTTTAGGTGTTGTCGGGTTAGACCTGATTGGTTTTTTTTAGAAAAATAGAATTTAATTAATCTTCAGTTTAAATAATTTTTTCTTACCTATACGAAGTATTTTATCATTATAGCTACTATTAAGTTCAAAGTTATTATCATTAATAGGGTTATCATCAATCTTAATAGCACCACCTTCAATTAATCTTTTGGCTTCTGATTTTGATGGAGCAAGTTTATTAGCAACTAAAACTTCTAATATTTTTTTATCTGAGTCGTTTTTTATAGTAATTTCATCTAAATCTTCAAAAGAACTCTTTTCAAAAATAGAAATTGCTTTTTCTTCCGCCTCTTTAGCGTCTTTTTCTGAGTGACAGTCTGAGGTGACGAGAAAGGCTAATCTTTTTTTTGCAGCGTTAATATCGCTCTTAATGATTTGTTTGATCTCAGAGTGCTCTAAGTCGCTAAAGATGAGGAGGAGTTTCTCAACATCTTTATCATCAACATTTCTCCAGTATTGATAGAAATCAAAGGAATTAAACTTTTTTTGATCAATCCATACAGCTCCTTGTTCGGTTTTACCCATTTTTTTACCTGAAGAGGTGGTGAGCAAAGGCGTAGTTAGACCAAAGGCATCTTTTTTATTTATCTTGGAGATGATTTCCATACCCAAAACAATATTTCCCCATTGATCTGAACCGCCAATTTGTAAGTCACATTGATGGTTCTTATTCAGATGTAGAAAATCATAACTCTGTAAAACCATGTAATTAAATTCTAAAAAAGAGAGAGATTGCTCTCGCTTCAGTCGTTCTTTAACGCTCTCAAAGGTAAGCATCCTATTAATCGATAGATGACTTCCTACATCTCTTAAAAGTTCTATATAGTTTAAAGTACTTAACCACTCGTCATTGTTAATGAAAGTAATACTTTCTTTGTGATCTCGAAAATAATGCTCAAATATTCTCTTAAAATTATCAATATTATTTTGGATTTCTTCGTAGGTGAGGATTTTTCTGGCACTATCTTTACCGGAAGGGTCACCAATTTTGGTTGTACCTCCACCTAAAAGCACAATTGCTTTATGCCCGTGTTTGATGAGTGTTTTAATTGCCCGAAGTTGAACTAAGCTACCTGCATGGAGCGCATCGGCTGTTGCATCAAAGCCGATATAGAATGTAATCTTTTTTTTATTAAGAAGATTATTTAAGTCAGATTCATTTGTGCATTGATTGAAAAGATGTCTATCTTTAAATAACTGTATATAATCTAACACATATTATATTTAGCATAATTTTTTAGATATCAAATGGATTATATTGCACTCGGTTGTATGTCAGGAACCTCTTTAGATGGGATTGATTTAAGTTTAATTCGATCAGATGG
>JAYPCO010000050.1:0-6163 GCA_038124765.1 Alphaproteobacteria bacterium
CCTAAAACATATAAATTTAATACCAAAAGTCTTCATACCGGTCATCAGCCTGATAAAAACTTCGGTTCTAGAGCTGTTCCCATTTATCAATCGACATCTTATCTGTTTCAAGACTCGGATCATGCTGCAGCACTCTTTAACTTAGAGCAGGGTGGTCATATTTATACCAGAATTTCAAATCCTACTATTGCTGTCTTAGAAGAACGAGTCGCAGCTTTAGAGGGTGGTTCATCTGCATTAGCCACTGCCTCAGGCATGAGTGCTATGATGTTAACTATACTTTCAATTTGTAGTGCAGGAGATCATATTGTAGCCTCATCTCAATTATATGGAGGGAGTTTTAATCTTTTAAAATTAACACTTCCTCGGTTTGGTATTGAAACTACCTTTGTTAAACCTCGTGATATTGAGGGCTTTAAAAAAGCTATTAAACCTAATACTAAATTAATTTTCGGTGAGCTAATAGGTAATCCTGGTATAGAAATATTAAACCTTCCTGAAATATCTAAAATTGCCCATGAGGCCCATATTCCTGTGGTTATTGATGGCACATTTAATACTCCATATTTGTGTAATTTATTTGATTTGGGCGCTGATGTAATTATTCATTCACTCACAAAATGGATGGCAGGTCACGGCACTTCAATAGGGGGTATTATTGTCGAAAAAGGACAATTTGATTGGAGAAAAGATAAAAAGTTCCCAACAATGACCGAACCTTATCCAGGTTATCATGGATTATCTTTTGCTGAAGAGTTTGGGCCTGCGGCACTTACAATGAGAGCTAGAGCGGAAGGCATGAGGGATTTTGGTCCTTGTATGAGTCCAGTTAATGCTTTTAATATTTTAATGGGCATTGAAACACTTTCACTGCGAATGGACAAACACATAGCTAATACAAAAATTATGGTCGATTATTTATCTAAAAATGAAAATGTTTCATGGATTAATCATCCTAGTTTAGAAAATCATCCAGATCACCAACTTGCTAAAAAACTTCTGCCTAATGGACAAGGTTCTATGATTGCATTTGGTGTTAAAGGAGGTAGGGAAGCGGGTCAGGCTTTTATAAATTCAATGAAACTAACTTCACATTTAGCCAATGTAGGAGATGCAAAATCTTTAGTGATTCATCCTGCTTCAACTACACACTCTCAAATGGATAAAGAATCATTAGAACTAGCAGGTTTGACTGAAGATATGATTAGATTTTCAGTTGGCTTAGAAGACATGGAGGATATTATGAATGATTTTGATAATGGATTTCGAGCTGCAAAAAAAATTAATAAATAATCTATATGCTTATAGACGTCCAAAATAAAAAAACTTTTTATACTTCTAGCGGTCGAGAAATAGATTTAAATCAACCTACTATAATCTTTGTTCATGGAAGTGGCCTGACACACGTAACATGGGTTTTACAAACACGATATTTTGCTTTTCATGGATATAATACTATTGCAATAGATCTCCCCGGTCACGGTTACTCTGATGGTCCTCCTTTAAACACCATTGAAGAAATGGCGGATTGGGTGTCAGAATTAATAGATGTTCTTGGTGTCAAAAAAGCTTCATATATTGGACATTCTCAGGGATGCTTAATCGGCCTGGAATTTGCTCATCGATACCCAGAGAAACTACACCTTTTAGCTTTAATAAATGGAAGTTTATCTATGAAGATGAACCCAGAACTACTGAGTTTAGCTCAAAATAAAGATCAAAAAGCGGTTGATCTAATGATGGATTGGGTACATGGTCCACTTGGTCAAATTGGCGGTCACCCTGTACCAGGTTTAAGCCATATTGGGATGGGTAACCAATTAGTTAAATCTAATAATAATGGTACTTTAGGGGCTGATTTTGGCGCTTGTGACCAATATTCTAATGGCATTAAGGCTGCTCAAAGCATTCAAAACCCTACCATTTGTATAGTCGGCAATCACGATAGAATGACCCCTAAGAAAGTAGGCATAGAGCTTTCAAAATCAATAAACAAATCGGAGTTATTCATAATTGAGGATTCCGGTCATATGTCTATATTAGAAACAGCCAGTGAGACATTAAATTTACTTAAGAATTTTTTTAAAAAACATAATTAAACAATTGAAAATAGTATTTATTTTATGAAAAAAAATATAACCATTTTAGATGGTGGCTTTGGTCAATCCATAGTTAACAAAGGAATTACTCAAATAGGTACACTTTGGGGTTGTTCTGCATATTTGGATAAAAAAGACCATCATCACGTTGTCGATACTCATTTAGAGTTTATTGATGCAGGAAGCCAGATTATCACCACATCTAATTTTACTATTAGAAAAAGACGACTGGCTCAAAACAATGTTGAAAATCGATTAGAAGAATTTTTAAATATTGCAGGCGATTTGGCACGTAAAGCGGTAATTCAATCACAAAGAAAAATAAAAGTTGCAGGTTCTTTGCCAACTCAAGGAGAGACGTACAAACCTGATATTTTTTTATCAGATGAGCAGTTGATTAATGAATTTGAAGTAACCGCAAATACTTTAAACCCTTATGTGGATTTATTTTATTTAGATGTTTTATGCAGTCAAAAAGAAATCGAATGTGCTCTAAAAGCTGTATCCAAGTTTAATAAGGATATTTTGATTGGAATTCATTTAAAAAAAAATGGAAAACTTCCAAGTGGTGAAGAGATTTTAGATTTAGTTCCTTTAATCGATAGATACAATGTAAAGGCTTTAATAGGTGGATGCATAAGCCCAGAGATATATGAAATAAGTAAATTATCTCTGAGTAAAATTAATTGTGACTTTGGATTCAAAATCAATGCTTTTCAAGATATTCCCGATAATTGGTCAATTCAACCTGGTGTCAATCCTAATTTAAATTTAGGTAAACGTTTAGATTTAGACGAAAGTAGATTTATTCAATTTTGTAACAATGCTATTAAAAATGGCGCTACTTATATCGGCGGTTGTTGTGAGATTAATCATCATCATATCAAATCTTTTGTTAATCAGTTGTAATTCAAATAAAATTAATGTTTTATTAACCTAATGAAATACTCTGGTACTTGTCATTGTAAATCGGTTGAGTTTGAAGTTGAAACCGATTTGTCGGTTATAAAACAATGTAACTGTTCTATTTGTATCAGAAAACAAGCTAAAATGATTATTATACCCAAAGATCAATTTACCTTGTTAAAAGGACAAAATAATTTGAGTAAATATCAATTTAATTCCATGAAAGCTGAGCATTACTTTTGTAATACTTGTGGGATTTATACTCATCATATTCGAGCTTCTGATCCAAATGGAATGGGAGTTAATTCAGGCTGTATCGAGGGTATTGATCCATTCGAACTTCAGTCAGATATAATCAACAACAAATAATTATTTGTTGAACTAAATAACAAAATAAATAATATGTTTTATGGCTTCAATTAAAGATTTTCTTACCTTTGACGATGTTTTGCTTCAACCACGTCGTTCATCAGTTTTGCCCAATCAAGTAGATATTAAAACAAATTTAACTAAAGACATCCAACTAAACATTCCAATTTTGTCTGCCGCCATGGATACAGTAACTGAGTCTCGAATGGCCATTGCAATGGCACAAAATGGAGGACTGGGAGTTATTCATAAAAATTATGATATTGAAACACAAGCTGCGGAAGTGGCAAAAGTAAAAAGATTTGAAGCGGGTATTGTCTATAATCCCATTACCATGAGCCCCGAAAGTACCATCAAAGATGTATTTACCATCATGAAAGAGCAAAATATTTCGGGTTTTCCTGTTGTAGACTCATCCAATAAAATTCTTGGAATTATCACAAATCGTGATGTTCGATTTGTAACTAATGAAAAAACAAAAGTTAAGGATTTAATGACTAAAAAAGTCATCACTATTCAAAAAAATGAATCTACTAATATCGCCAAAAAACTTTTACAAGAAAACAAAATTGAGAAACTGGTTGTTGTAGATAAAAATCAAAAATGTATTGGACTTATTACTGTTAAGGACATTCAAAGAAGTGAGAGATTTCCTTTTTCAGTAAGGGATAAGAATGGAAGATTATTAGTTGGCGCTGCTATCGGCACTAAAGAGCAAGATTTAGAAAGAGCCAATGCAATTTCTAATGCTGGTGTGGATGTAATTTTCATCGACACAGCACACGGTCATTCTGAGTCTGTTCTAAATGCATTTAAAAAAATACGAAAAAAAATTCATACACCAATTGTTGTAGGTAACATCGCTACACCTGAAGCTGCAAGAGATTTAATTAAATTAGGAGCTGATGCTATAAAAGTGGGAATTGGCCCTGGTTCTATCTGTACGACTAGAATTGTTGCTGGAGTAGGTGTTCCTCAATTCACCGCCATACAAGAAATTGCATCTATTACATCGAAATCCAAAATTCCGATGATTTCTGATGGGGGTATCAGATATTCTGGTGATATTGTCAAGGCACTTGCAGCTGGCGCTAATTGTATTATGGCTGGTTCACTTTTTGCTGGTACAGATGAATCACCAGGTGAAGTTTTCCTTTTTCAAGGTAGATCCTATAAGTCTTATAGAGGAATGGGATCTCTTGGGGCAATGGCAAGGGGAAGTGCCGATCGATACTTCCAAGATGAAATTAATGAATCCATTAAGTTAGTGCCTGAAGGTATTGAAGGAAGAATTCCTTATAAAGGTCAAGTATCAAATGTACTTTTCCAACTCACCGGAGGATTGAAATCAGGCATGGGCTATACTGGCTCTAAAAATCTTATTGCTTTGAGAAAAAACGCTAAATTTATTCGACTAACTAATTCAGGTATTACTGAGAGTCATGTTCACGGCGTACAAGTAACTAAAGAAGCTCCTAATTACCGTTCAAATTGACCAAATCTGTTTTAATCATCGATTTTGGATCGCAATACACACATTTAATTGGAAGGAAAATTCGCGAATTAGGCGTTTATGCCGAAATATACCCCCCCAAATATCTTCACAATGTCACCAATATTCTTAATCACTCAGTTTTAATTTTATCCGGAGGTCCAGATTCAGTTTTAAACAAAAACTCTCCAAAAATTGATATTCCCTTAGAGCAAATACCTATACCTATCCTTGGTATTTGTTATGGCTTTCAATACATCTCTAAAGAATTTGG
This sequence comes from Alphaproteobacteria bacterium, assembly GCA_038124765.1. Taxonomy (GTDB): domain Bacteria; phylum Pseudomonadota; class Alphaproteobacteria; order HIMB59; family HIMB59; genus HIMB59. The sequence continues at coordinate 5,141 of JAYPCO010000050.1, forward strand.
TGGTGAGATTGTTAAAAAAGATCATCGTGAGTATGGAAAAACAATAATTAAATCTAGCAAATGTTCCTTATTTAAAGATACTCCATTCGAACAACAAGTATGGATGTCTCATGGAGATAGTTTATCTAAAATTCCTAAAGGTTTTAAAATATTAGCCAAAACTAAAAATAAAGTTCCTGCAGCTATTTTTAAAAAAGATATTTATGCTATTCAATTCCATTCAGAGGTAACCCATACGGAATTTGGAACACAAATTTTAAAAAACTTTTTATTTGATATTTGTCAATTAAAACAAAATTGGAGAAATAACGATCTTCATCAAACGATAGGTAGGTATTTTAAAATTAATGTTAAACAAAAAAAACCACATATCATTTGTGCGGTTTCTGGGGGTGTAGACTCCACTGTATTGGCATTTGCTATTTCTAAGTACATTAATTTAGAGAATGTTCATTTCATCTTTGTAAATAATGGTTTGTTGAGAAAATATGATGTTAAAAATATTCAAGCTGTATTTAAATCGTTTAATTTAAAATTAAATATCATTAATGCTGAACACTTATTCCTTCAAAAACTAAAAAATGTCACAGACCCGGAGCACAAAAGAAAAGTTATTGGTTCTTTATTTATTGAAGTCTTTACTAAATATATCCGCAAACTAGAGAAACAAGATTTTTATTTAGCGCAGGGAACATTGTACACTGATATTATTGAAAGTAGGTCTTTTCATGGTGGGAAGAGCGTTACAATTAAATCTCATCATAATGTGGGCGGTCTTCCCAAAGACTTGAAATTTGATGTTATAGAACCGTTTAAAGAACTCTTTAAGGATGAAGTAAGAAGGTTAGGTGCGTTTTATAAATTAAATGAGAAATTTATTAACAGGCATCCTTTTCCAGGCCCAGGCTTAGGCATACGTTGCATAGGCAAAGTGAACAGACAAAGATTGGATACCTTAAGAGATATTGATGAGATTTTTATTAATTTTCTAATTGATAAAAACTTATACCATTTATCTTGGCA
>JAYPCO010000051.1:0-5333 GCA_038124765.1 Alphaproteobacteria bacterium
ACATATTCAATTAGCAACGGTATCGCACTTGCATTTATTGTTTATGTGATAGCAAAAATAATAAGTGGAAAATTTAGTGACTTAAATTCTGCAATTCTAATTATTGCTGGAGCTTCTTTAGTTCACTTTATTTTAGGTTAATCTTGTTCCCAGGGGAAAACAAGCCAATCGCTATCTTTAAAATCATAAAGATGCAGATCGGCTTGTTTTTTTCCTGAAGTTTTAGCATACAAAACAACAAACTTTGAATTAGGCATCATTTCTTTAACGATCTTTGCCGTTTCACCACTATCTACTAAATCATCGATTACGACTAATTTTTTTAATGATTTTATTCTTTTAAAGATTTTAATATCCGATGCTCTTTTTCTTTTGGTGTAAGTTTTAAGCGCAATAACATCTATGTCTTGGATACCTAAATAATTTGCTATTATTGATCCAGGAATAAGACCACCTCTAGAAATTAGTATTAATTTTTCAGGATTAAATTTCTTTTTAATTATTTGAGCTAATTTTATACAATCAGTATGGATATCGTGATAGCTTAAAAAAACTTGTTTCATCACGGGATTATATTAAAAAATTCATGAAAAGCAATTTAGCTATATTAAGTTCTGATACTAAATCCATTAACTTTGTTCTTAAACATAAATTAGAAAATCATTTTAACTTATATGCTAATTCATCTCGAAATATTAAAGATGCTGAACTTTTTTCTAAAAAATATAGTTTTGCAAAATATTATGGCTCTTATGAGGAACTAATAGATGATAAAAATATTGAATATGTAATAAATTTTTTACCTTCAGGTATCAAATTTGAATATACATACCTTTTAATCAAAAAAGGTTTAAAAGTCATAACTAACTATCCAATAATATCTGCTTCAAAGGAAATCGATTATTTAAAGGAACTTAAGAATTCTCATTACGCTAATAATCTTTTTATGATAGACGATCTTAACGTTAAAAGCTTAAAAGAAAAAACTAAGCACAAACCATTTCTAACTTATTTTAAAAATGTTAAATTACCCCTAGAAGAAAAAAACTCATTATCAAGTCAAGATATTCTCTTTGAATGTTGTCCTGACTTATTGTTTTATTTAGACACTTATAAACATCAAAAAATCCAAATATCGAATATAGATTTAAAAAGGAATAGTCTGACAAACTCTATTGAATTTTTTAGATGCATTATTGAAATTAATTCAGATAAAAAACTTTTTGTCATTTTAGACTCTAATTCTGTTGAAAATATTCACTTATCAAACTTAGATATCAATCCCAATATAAAAGATGATAATTTCTATAACTTTGAAGATTTTAAGAATTTTATAATTTTAAAAAAACCTTTTGATAATTTAAGTTATTTTCAATATGATCCCTTAAAATTATTACAAGAGGCTATTAATGAGTGAAAATATAAATTTTTCTGTATCAGGATCTGAAACTTACTATCATAAAGATTGGCTTAAATCTAAAGGCTTTAAATGGGTTGCTTCATCAAAAAAATGGGAAAAAGCAAATATTTTAGAAATTGAGGCTGACCAATTATCTGAATACTGTAGAGAATTTGGTCTTTATTATGAGAGATCAGATAAAGGAATGCCAAAATTCGATTATGAAAATTACCTTTGGGACGGAAACATCCCAAATAAAGAGATTTGGTACGAGGATAAGAATTTACCAGACTCAACTAATTAGAGTATTTAGTGAAGAAAAGCTGAAAATATTCCATAAAAAAAGAAAGCAAGTGCTACCAATAAAGCGATATAGTAGGGTACCTTGCTTTTTTTCATAGATGAAACCATTAATACCAAATACTTATATTATAAACAATAACTATCTCCAACATATATTAACACCCAGTACTGATTTAATCGATTATAATTTTTCATCAGATCAGTTTCATAAATTAAATCTTCTTCAAATTCTACGACCTGATATTTATTTTGATAAAAAGTTATCAGAGGATGAGTTTTATAATATCTCTAAAAATTATTATCAAAAATTAATAGACTCTAATATGATATTAAAGTCGGACAATAGTTTTTTTCTTTATAGAATAGACTCTGATACTCATTCACAAACAGGATTAATTTCGCTTTTGAATATTCAAGATTATATTAATAGAAATATTAAACCTCATGAAAAAATTTTAGTTAAAAAAGGCCATGAGAGAGCGGAGCAGTTACAAAAAGTTAAATATCAAATATGCCCTATATATTTGTTTTATGATGATGAAAATATGAACTTAAATATTGATCTCCATCATAATAAAGTTCCTTTAATTAAGTTTAAATCGGGTAAATATACTCATTCTATTTATAAAACTACTTCTGATTTCTCCTCTATTAATTTTAAAGAACTTTTTGTTGCCGACGGCCACCATAGAATTGAAGGTTTTGCGCAACTAGATATAGAAAGAGAAACTAAATTTATGGCTATTATTTTTCCTAAATCTCAATGCTCAAATTTAGCTTATAATAGGACTATTAAGTTTCCTCAAAATTTTGATAAGAATAATTTTTTAAATTCATTAGAGAAATATTTTAACGTTCAAGAACTTCAATATCATGAAAAAATTGAAAGATTTTTTACTATTTATTATCAAGGTAAATACCTCAAAATTGATTTAAAAGATAACTTTTCAACATTTGGAGCTGACTGCATTGATTTTGGAGAATTTATTCTTAAGGAAATATTAGATATTCAAGACGAAACCAATGATGATAAGGTCGAATTCGTCCCACCCACATTAGGTACAGATTATTTGATTAATCAAGTTGATACAGGTATAAAGGATTTATCAACTTTGATGAGACCAGTAAGCATGAATCTTGTTATGGACTTTGCTAGAAATAAAAAATTTATGCCTCCAAAAGCAACGTGGTTTGAACCAAAGCCTCTTGACGGTTTATTTTTTTATAACATTGTTGACTAAATTTTAAAATACATGAAGGGAAATTATAAATATAAATGCAAAAACCAGTAGTAAAGCCAAATCATCCGTTTTTCTCATCCGGCCCATGTTCAAAAAGACCAGGATGGGATTTAAATACCTTAAATGATGCATTTCTTGGAAGATCTCATAGAGCTAAAAATGGTAAATCTAAGTTAAATGAAGTGATTATAAAATCTAAAGAAATTTTAGAACTACCTGATGACTATCTTGTTGGCATAGTACCCGCATCTGATACTGGTGCTATTGAAATGGCAATGTGGAGCTTATTAGGACCCAGGTCAGTTGATGTTTGTGGGTGGGAAACTTTTGGACTAACTTGGGTTAAAGATATCACTAAACAATTAAAGTTACCCAATGTAACAACTCATCAAACTTCTGAGTATGGCGAACTTCCTGATTTGACTAAAGTTAATTTTGACAACGATGTTGTATTTACATGGAATGGTACAACCTCAGGTGTTTGCGTACCTAATGCAGATTGGATACCTGAGAATAGATCAGGGCTAACTATTTGTGATGCAACTTCTGCAGTTTTTGCAATGGATATAGACTTTAAAAAACTTGATGTCATCACTTGGTCATGGCAGAAAGTATTAGGGGGAGAGGCTGCTCATGGAATGATAGCATTATCTCCTAAGGCAGTAGAGCGATTAGAAAGTCATGAACCCACATGGCCAATGCCAAAGATATTTCAATTAGCCAAGGGTAAGAAGCTTGATAAGGGTATTTTTGAAGGAGCTACAATTAACACTCCTTCGCTACTTGCTACTGAAGATGCAATAGATGCATTAAACTGGTGCAAAGAAATAGGTGGTCAGAAAGAGTTAATTTCTAGATCTCAAGCAAATTTAAAAGTTATCAAAGACTGGATTGATGAAAGAGACTGGGTTAGTTTCCTTGCTAAAGACCCTAATACTTATTCATCTACTAGTATTTGTTTTAAGTTTACTCATTCTGATTTTGTTAAATTAGACGATGAAAATCAAAAAAAATTAGTAAAAGAACTATGCTCAATAATTGAAAAAGAAAACGCTGGTTATGATATTAACGCCTATAAAGATGCTCCCGCTGGTATTAGAATTTGGGGTGGCGCTACTGTTGAATCTAGCGATATAGCAAAATTACTTCCTTGGATTGAGTGGGCATTTTTTGAAACATTAGAAAGGTACAAATAATGAAAATTTTAATTTCTGATAAAATGAGCAATAAGGTGGAAGATGTTCTTAAATCTAAATCTATTGATTATGATATTAAAACTGACTTAAATCCTGAAGAGCTAAAAAATATTATTGATAGTTATGACGGTATTCTTATTAGATCTGCCACAAAACTGACTGCAGATATTTTAGAAAATTGTTCTAATTTAAAAGTTATTGGCAGAGCCGGAGTAGGCGTAGATAACGTAGATATTGAAACTGCAACTAAAAATAAAATATTAGTAATGAATACACCATTAGGTAACTTAGAGGCGACTGCTGAACTATCAGTAGGATTGATGTTCTCACTTTTAAGGCATATACATCTTGCCAATGACTCTACTCACCAGGGTAAGTGGGAGAAATCTAAATTTATGGGAACTGAGCTTAAAGGTAAAACTTTAGGCATCGTAGGTTTTGGTAACATTGGTCAAAGAGTGGCAGAAATTTGTAATGTCATTGGTATGAAAGTTATAACAAATTCTAAATCTGCAACTGATCAAGATTTAGCCAAAGTTAACGCAGTCAAGGTATCAACTGAAAAACTTATCTCTGAATCAGATATTATTTCATTACATACAAAGTTAAATGATGAAACTAAAAATATGTTAAATAAAAATACAATAGCCTCTATGAAAAAAACTGCAGTTATAGTTAATTGTGCAAGAGGTGGTTTGATCAACGAGTCAGATTTAAAGGATGCTTTGAACAACGATATTATCGCAGGTGCTGCAATAGATGTTTACGAAAAAGAACCAGCTACTGAAAATGTAATGTTTGGAGCTAAAAATTTACTTTTAACGCCACATTTAGGCGCTTCATCAAAAGAAGCACAATCTAACGTTGCTATTGATGTTGCTAATCAAGTGGCAGATTATTTAAAGGATAATAAAATTATTAATAACGTTAATTCTTTTTAATTTTATTTAAATATTCATAAATAGCTAACTTTGTAAGTACGTTTTGAACTTTATTGCTTTTATTAATTTTTAAAAGTTGTTTCAAAGTTAGCTTATAAATTCTAATTTCTTCATTTTCAAATTTATTAAATAAAGCTCTTAATTTAATTTTATCAACTTCTGCATAGTACAGATGTACTATCTCATCAGAATATCCGGGTACAGGGCAATAGGTAGTTAATTTTTTTAGTTTTTTAGTTTTTACTCTTATTTC
>JAYPCO010000052.1:0-4976 GCA_038124765.1 Alphaproteobacteria bacterium
ATTTATTGGATTAACCCCAACATCTGTCTAAACCTTCTTTAACACTAATTGAAGGAACGCCGCTAGCAGCGTTGTCTGTGATTAAGTTCACACCAGTGTTGAAGAATTGTAGGCCTGGAGAGTTTTCAGGTTTTGTTCCATTCTCAGCCCATGCTTTAATAGCTTCCACACCTAGTGATGCCATTAATAATGGGTACTGCTGAGATGTTGCACCAATAATACCTCTTTCAACGTCTTTTACACCAGGACAACCACCGTCAACTGAAGCAATAAGAACGCTACCATCATCTTTACCAACTGCTTTTAATGCTTCATAAGCACCAACAGCTGCAGGCTCGTTGATTGTATAGATAACATTGATACCGGAATCTTTTTGAAGACATTTTTCCATAGCAGTTCTTCCACCTTCTTCGTTACCATTTGTTACTTCGTTACAAATAATACGAGGATCAGTTTCATCGCCCCATCTTGAAACGTCTACAGTGTCAATTCCAAAACCAGTTAAAAAACCTTGGTCTCTTAATACGCCAACTGAAGGCTGACTTTCGTTAAGATCTAACATTGCGATTTTAGCATTAGCTGCATCAGCACCTAATTTTGCAGCAACCCATGCACCACCTAGTCTACCTGCTTCAAAGTTATCTGTAGCAAATGTAGAGTCAGCAGCTGTGATTGGCTCAAGTGGAGTATCTAACGCAATAACAAGAAGACCGTTGTCTTGAGCGTTCTTTAATACAGGCACAATAGCTTTTGTATCAGAAGCTGCGATTAAGATACCTTTAGCGCCTGAAGCGATACAAGTCTCAACAGCTCTTACTTGTGTTTCGTGGTCACCATCAATTTTTCCAGCGAAGAATGATAGTTTTACACCTAGTTCACCAGCACGTTTTTCAGCGCCTTCTTTCATTTTAACAAAGAATGGATTGATATCAGTCTTTGTAATTAAGCAAGCTTCAATAGCGTGGCTACCAGCTTTAGCAGGTAGTGTTGCGAATGTGAAAGCAACAGCTAGTAAAGAAGCTAATAATAATGATATTTTTTTCATTATTGTCCTCCTCTATATAGACATGCGCATAATATTGATAATCAGTAACTTTTTCAACAATCGATATCAGTAAACGCACTAGAATGTGTCAAAAATGTCAAGGCAAATTTATGATTTAGGAATTTTTTTTTAAAAAATGCTCTTCAATTATACTTTTCCAGTTTCTATAGGAGTCCTGAATTAAGTCATTTTTTGTGGGAGAAATTTTTTTTTGGGGAACTGCAAATTCAGTGAGGTCATTCAAATTCTGAATATTTTTGGAATAAGTTAACCCGCTTAGCAAGGCACCGTAGGCTGACATATCCTCAAACTGAGGTATCTTAAGTTCAATCTCTAAAAGATCAGCTATGATTTGAAGAAAAAAATTATTTTTGATCATCCCACCATCAACTATTATTTGATTTAATTTTAATTGCTGAGATTTTTTTAAAGTTTCTAAATAAACAACCATCTGATAAGCAACAGACTCCAACGATGCACGGACTATGTGTTTTTTATTAGTTGAGGCACTAATCCCATAATACATTGCACGAGCAGTAGATAGCCAATACGGAGGGCCTAAACCAGAAAAAGCAGGAATTAAGTACACACCGCCGTTGCTTTCTACTTCTAAAGATAAGGTTTCACTTTCTTCAGATTTATGAATTACTCCTAAATTATTTTTTAGCCAAGATATTGTTGCCCCAGCAAAAGCATTTAAACATTCAAATGCATATTGATTATTGTCATTTCTTGTTAGTGAAAGGGAGGTAAATGAATTTTTATCAACTAGCAGTTTATCGCCTATATTGGTTTGGATATTAAAACCAGTACCAGTTGTAATTTTAGAGTCACCTTTATTAAAACAAAGGTTTGCAAACATTGAGGCTTGCGCGTCTCCGATTACCCCTATAATGGGAATGCTTTTATTGAATGCCTTTTCAAAATCACTCTCTCCAAAACAATCTGCACTCTCTTTAACTTTAGGAAGTGGAATTCCAGAGACTTTAAAGATTGAAAGGAGTTTCTCATCCCATTCGTTCTGAACACAATTAAACAAAAGGGTTCTAGAGGCATTAGTTGTGTCGGTAAAATAGGATCTGGTTTGTGTTAATCTATATAATAAGTAACAGTCAATTGTCCCAAAAAGAGCATCTCCATTAAGAAGTTTTTCTTTAATTTCAGGCTTATTATCCAATAGCCATTTAAGCTTACTGGCTGAAAAAAAGGTATTGGGCTTTAATCCCGTTCTAGTGATAATTTCTTGAAGTTGGTCATTGTCTTTTAATAGCTCATCGCAAAAAGCCTGCCCCCTAGTACACTGCCATACAACTGCGTTATGAAGAGGCTTGCCTGTTTTTTTATCAAAAACGGTAAAGGTTTCTCGCTGATTTGTAATGCTGATAAAATCAGGATTATTATTTATATTAGATGCCTCCTTAATTAGGGCAATGAGATTTTGGTAAATTTCCTCCAAGTCATGTTCGATAAAACCCTCTGGAGTGTAAATTTGCTTATGTTCTTTTTGAAATCTTTTAACGATTTCTAATTTTTCATTAAACACCAAGACGGTAGTCGATGATGTACTTGAGTCAAATGAAATGTAACTCATTATTTTAGAAGTTGCTGAGCAGTATCAGCTATTTTTTCTGGGCTCATCCCGTAATAATCTAAAACATCAGATTGAGATCCATTAACCATATACTCATCGGGTATGCCTAATATTTTTAATTTAATTTTCAAATTTTCTTGCGCAATGATACTTGCACATTGCTCACCCAACCCTCCATAAATACTATGCTCTTCCAAAGTAATAAGACATTTGGAATTTTTAATAGATTGGTGAAAAGTTATTAAGTCAAAAGGTTTGATGGTATGCATACTTATTATAGTTGGATTGATACCTTTCTCTTTTAAAATTTTCCCAGCAAGGACTGCTCTGGGTACAGTTTCTCCAGTTGCAATTAGAGTTACATCCTCTCCTTCTTGTACTGTTATGGCTTTTCCAATTTCAAATGATTGATTGGATTGATGTATATCCATCAAGGACTTTTTCCCATATCGAATATACAAAGGATGAGGGTAGTGTACGGCTTGTTGAATAACCGCAGATGCCTCTAAGTTATCTGCTGGAGATACGATAGTCATATTATTTATACATCGAAGCACAGCATAATCATGAATAGAATGGTGCGTCGACCCCAACTGCCCATAACTAATACCTGCGCTAATTCCCACTAAAGTAACTGGTAAATTGGAATAGGCGATATCAGCTTTTATTTGTTCAAGCGATCGGGCGGTTAAGAAGCTGGCCGGGGACACTGCAAATACCTTTTTTCCAGTCGCTGCGAGTCCAGCACTTACTCCTACCAGATTTTGTTCGGCAATTCCTACTTCAATTATTTGATCGGGGAGAGCTTTCCCAAAAGGAACTAATTTACCAGAGCCTCTTGAGTCACTAGTAACTACAATAATGTCTTTATCTTTTTGAGCTTCCTGTAAGAGTGCATCGGCAAAAATTTCTAAATTGGGCTTCCCCATTTTTATTTCATTCATTGGTATGCCTCGAGTTTTCTATCCAACTCACCCATAGCTTTTTTAAACTCTTCTTGGGAAGGGACTTTGTGGTGCCAGGCAACTTGGTTTTCAATAAAACTTACACCATAGCCTTTTGTGGTATTAGCAATAATCAAATTAGGCGAACCTTTTCTTAAAGGCAGTTCCTTCAGCGTTTCTTCAATGGATGCCACATTATTTCCATTCACCTCTTTGACACAAAAACCAAAGGATTCAAATTTTGAGTTTAAGGGTTCAATGGGGTTGACTTCTTCAGTTCCTCCGGTGATTTGTAATTTGTTACGATCTATAATTACTACTAAATTATCTAACTGGTATTTTGAAGCTGATGTTGCAGCCTCCCAAATAGAACCCTCGGATAACTCCCCATCTCCTAAAAGGGTATAGACCTTGTGGGGTTTTTGATCGATTTTATATCCAATGGCCATTCCTACGGCTACGGATAAACCATGTCCTAGAGCGCCTGTGTTATGCTCAACACCAGGTATTTTCTTGGTAGGATGACCTATAAAGTGAGATTGAAATTGATTGAGGCTATCTAAATCTTTTTTAGAAAAAAAACCTTGATCACATAAAACTGTATAAAGGGCCTCCACGGAATGCCCTTTACTTTGAATGTAACGGTCTCGATTGGTGGAGGAAAAATTTTCAGGGGTTATGTCCATGATGGAGTTGTACAGAACATTTAAAATGTCTATGCAAGAGAGACTGCCGCCAGTGTGTCCTGCCCCAGAATTATAAATTATCTCTAAAGTAGTCTTTCTATATTCTAAAGATTTAATATTTAGTTGATTGACGTCCATCAAGATGAATTAAAATATGCCCTTTATTGATATAATCAATTATTATTATAAAATTAAAAGAGTTATTGGAGGGATATCGTGACAACAACCTTAGGCATTATAATTGGGAATAGAGACTTCTTTCCTGACCATTTAATTACTGAAGCAAGAAATGAAATTTTAAATATTTGTAAAAATAAAAAAATAAATCCAATTTTATTAGGAGATCAAGACTCCAAGTTAGGAGGGGTAGAAACCTTTCAAGATGCCCAAAAATGTGCAACCTTATTTAAAAGCCACCAACATACTATTGAGGGTATTTTGGTCATTCTTCCTAATTTTGGGGATGAGAAAGGCGTTGCAGATACCATCCGCTTATCAGATTTGAATGTCCCGGTATTGGTCCAAGCTACACCTGATGACTTAGGTAAAATGCAACCATCTAACCGTAGGGATGGCTATTGTGGAAAAATTTCTGTATGCAATAACCTTTATCAATACGGTATAAAATTTTCTCTTACACAAAGTCATGTCTTAAGTTTATCCAGTAGTGAATTTGATCAAGAGCTTGATCGATTTATTGCAGTATGCAG
>JAYPCO010000053.1:0-4808 GCA_038124765.1 Alphaproteobacteria bacterium
CGACGGATGTTATCCGTTATCACTTTCTACGCGAGCTCAGACTTTCCTCTTTAACAAGTTAAAGCGACTGCGAGCTACCCTCTTCGATAATATATTTTTTATTTAAATATTAAATTATAAAAATCTTTTAAAAATGCCTGATTCAAATCAGAGTTAATTTTTTTTGAATTATAGTTAAGAGTTCTTTTTACAGCTTCTATACAGTCATTTCTATTATTTTTGATGTATGTTTTATGAAATCCATAAATTTTTAGTAAATACCCAATATTTTTTAATTTTTTTTTACTATCTTTAGCTACAATTTTATCCTTGATAAGATTAAACTTATTAAAATAAAACTTCTCACCAGGATCTTTTTTCCTATTCGGGGCAATGTCAGAGTGAGTTAAAAAATTATTTTTATTAATAAAGTAATTATTTTTTAAAAAATTATATAATTTTTTAAGAGATCTATACTGCGCATCTGTAAAAAATTGATAACCAAAATCATGCCCTTTATTTTCCAGTTCTATGCCAATAGATTCATCATTTAAATTTAATGTTTTACCCCATTTGGATATACCCGCATGCCACGCTTTTAAACTAGGACAAAGAAGATTAAATATTTTGCCATCTCTTGAAATTAGATAATGACAACTAACATCTGAGTTTAAAGAATTTAATTTTTTAAATGCCAATTCAAGATTTTTCATTCCTGTATAATGAATAATTACATATTTGACTGTTTTATTCTTTTTTCTGAAGCTATAATTCATGGGTGATTAAAAAGATTCTCCCAATATTTCTATTTTTTTTAATTTTATCCTGTTCCAAGGACAAAGACACCACAAATATATCTGACATATCTGATTATAGTAATAATACATTTGCTGACTATGAACTCTTCGAGCGTGCTAATAAATTTATAAATAATAATCAATTTGATTTAGCTTTATCAGAGTTGGATAAAATTGATGTTATTTACCCAAGCAGCATATATGCAAATAAAAGTATTTTATTATCAGCATACATAAACTTTTTGAAAAAAGATTATGAACAAACGAGAGCCATTGTTGAAAACTATAAAAAATACTACCCTGGGAGTAAGGATATTGTATATGCCAATTATATGGAAGCAATGACCTATTATATCTTAATTAAAAAACCCAATTATAGTCAAAAAAATACCCAATTAGCTAAAGATAAATTTAACTTTATTTTAAATGCATACCCAAATAGTAAGTATGAGATTGATGTTATAACCAAACTTCAAGTTATTGATAACAATTTAGCCAATGACAAATTACTAAAAGCAAAATTTTACTTAGACAGGAAAAACTACAACGCAACTTTGATTTATTTAAAAGATATTTTTGAAAATTTTGAATCAACTACTAGCATTGAAGAAACTTTATATTATCTAGTTTATGTATATGACAAAATAGAAGAAAAAGAACTTTCAATAAAATATGCTTCTATACTTGCTTATAATTTTCCTAATAGTTCATGGTATAAAAAGTCATATAACCTCATAAACTCTATAGTTGATATTAAAAAAGAAAGATGGTTCGAAAGTTTCAATCCCATAAAAATATTTATTAAAAATACAAATGACGATCCCAATGATTCAACAGTAATAAATATTGATTAATTTTTAATGTTAATTTCATTAGAAATCGAAAATTTTATTTTAATAAAAAAGGTATCTATAAGTTTTGATAGTGGCTTTAACGCTTTCACTGGCGAAACAGGAGCTGGTAAATCTATTATAATAGAGGGATTGAAACTAGTTTTAGGAGGTAAAAACTTCAACAACCTTCAAATTGAAAAAGGCAAGACATCAAAAATTACAGCTGTATTTGATATTTCAGATAAAATAAAAAAATCTCTTAAGGATTTGGAAATAGAGATAGAAGACGACTACTTAATAATACAAAGGGAAATTAATTCTGATCTAAAATCTAAAATTTTTATTAATAGTCAAATTACATCGTTGGGGCTAATCAAGAAGTTAATAAGTGGAACTATTGAATTTCAAGAAAACTTTGAGCAACAAGAACTCTTTGATGAAAAATATTTTTTAAATTTTATAGATAAATCCGCAAATATTAATAAGACTAATTTAAGTCAATATTTTAATCGGTACAAAGAAGTTAAATTAGATTATGAAAACCATATAAATAATGAAAATCAAATTAAAGATAAATTAGAAATACTAAAATCTAAATCTCGAAAAATTAAAAGTTTAAATCCCAAAAAAGATGAATACGAAAAATTACTCAACCAAAGAAATTTAAACAAAAACATAAAAAAAATTAGTGATTATTCATTCGAAATTAAAGGATTAATTTCTAATCTAAACAAAGATTCAATTTTATCTGAAATGGAAAGAAGTATTCAAAAAATTAGCGAGTTAGATTCCAACTTCAAAGATATATTAGATAAATTCTCCTCTACTTTACTTGATTTAAATGAATATATTAGTGACGTTGAAACTAAGTTAGATGATTATGAATTTGATGATATAAATTTTGATCAACTAGATGCTAAAATTTATGATTATCAAAATCTAGCCAAGTTTTTTGAAATAGATCCAAATTTATTACATGAACTCATTGAAAAAATATCTGATGAGATAAAGATATTAGAAAACTTTGAAAATGAAAAAATAAAAAAGCAAAAACTTTACCAACAGGCGCTCGAAAACTTTATAACAGAAAGTAAATTAATATCTAAAATTAGAATTAATGAAGCTTTGAAATTAACAGAAAAAATAAATGCAGAGCTACCTAAGCTAAATATAGAACAAGGAGAATTAAAGTTTGAGTTTAAAGAAAAAACAGAAAATGATTACAGCATCAATGGAATTGACGACCTTGATGTATTATTTCGAACCTCCAATAAGGCTACATTTAGCTCAGTGAAAAAGGTAGCATCTGGAGGGGAGCTATCCAGGCTTCTACTGATAATAAAATCTATATCCACTCAATTATCCAAGGATGGCATAATTATATTTGATGAAGTTGATAGTGGCTTAAGTGGCAGAGTGGCAGAAAATGTAGCAAATAAGATCTTAGAACTTTCTAAAAAAAATCAAGTAATTTCAATAACACATTCTGCTCAAGTAGCATCAAAAGCTCAAAAACATTGGAAGATTTCTAAAAATCTAAAAAATGATAGTCTTGAAAGCAGTATATCAGAGCTCAATCATCAAGAAAGAATATATGAAATTGCCTCTCTTATTAGTGGTAATAAAATTACTGAGGAGGCGAAAAAGGTTGCCTCAGATTTAATGCATCAATGAGTAATCAGGTATTAAAGAAGTTTGAACAACTCCAATCTGAGTTAGTCAAACTAAACGAAGAGTACTACAACTCAATACCTAGCAAATCAGATGCTGAATATGATAAAATCAAAAGTGAATATGAAAAGTTATTAAGAGATAACCCTTCTTTTATTGAAAAAGATATCGTTGGAGTTGGTGCTGCCCCTAATTCTAAATTTAATAAAATTAAGCATAGGCACCCCATGTTATCTTTATCTAACTCCTTTGGGAAAAATGACGTTATAGATTTTTTTAAAAAAGCTAATAATTTTTTGAATGATCAATACTTAAGCCATGAGTATGTAGTTGATTGTAAGATTGATGGTGTTTCACTCTCATTACATTATAAAGAAAATAAGTTAGATCTTGCTCTTACAAGAGGAGACGGTGTGGTAGGAGAAGAAATTACAAGAAACGTCCTTAAAATTAATGGAATACCAAAATATTTAAATAATTCTAATTTAAATTTTATAGAAATTAGAGGGGAGGTTTTTTTTAATAGAAAAGATTTTGATACTTTAAATTTATCCTTAGATGAAAAAGATAAGTTTTCAAATCCCCGTAATGCTGCATCGGGGTCATTGAGACAATTAGATAGTAATATTACAAATCAAAGACCATTAAATTTTATTCCACATGGGTATGGAGAGATAAGCCATAATCAATTTCAAACTTATGAAGATTTTATTAATTTTTGCTTAAAAAATAATTTTAAAAAAACTGGCTATATGTCTAAATTCATAAATATTGATGATGTTCAGCTATATACAGATAAAATTGAAGAAAAAAGATCTGAGATACCCTTTGATATAGATGGAATGGTAATAAAAATAAATGATATCAATACCCAAAATAAATTGGGGCATACATCCAAATTTCCTCGATGGGCAGTGGCTGCAAAATTTAGCTCGGTTGAAGCACTCACAAAACTAATAAATATTGAACTTCAAGTTGGAAGAACTGGTGCAATTACTCCTGTCGCTAGATTAGAAACTGTTAATATTGGAGGTGTGATGGTATCGAATGCAACACTCCATAATTTTGATGAAATTCATAGAAAGGATATAAGAGTTAATGATTTTGTTTGGGTTCAGCGAGCTGGAGATGTAATACCTTATATTTCAAAAGTCGATTTAAGTAAAAGAAATAAGAATTCAAAAAAATTTAAGACACCCAAAGTATGCCCTTGTGGAAAATTTCAAATCATAAAATTACAAGATGAAGCCGTTCAACGATGTGGTGGAGGAGTAAATTGCCCCTATCAAAAAATTGGTAAAATAAAGCATTATGTTTCAAAAAAAGCCATGAATATAGATGGATTAGGAGAAAAAATTATAGAAAAATTCTATGAGCTTAATTTTGTTAATTCAATTATGGATATTTATTTACTTAAATCTAAAAAAGATAAAATTATTAATTTAGGCGGATTTGGTCTTAAATCATTTAATAATTTAATTCAATCAATCGAAAATTCAAAAAAGACAACCTTAACAAAATTTATTTA
>JAYPCO010000054.1:0-4805 GCA_038124765.1 Alphaproteobacteria bacterium
TGTACTGGTTTATTGAGCGCGTATTTTTTTAGTAGTCTGTTTTAAAACTTCCAATGACTTTTAAGGATTGATCGGCAACGACTATTTCACCCGAACTGGGATAATAACCAAGTAGCCCACCAATAATGACATAGTGCGTAACGAATACTAAGTTGCCCTTTGAAGGGCTCCAATCCTCTACTAAAGCTCTGAGCTCACTCATTTGGGTATCATGATTTTTTTTGTACTCCCCCTCAAAGGTAGAGTTCAAGGATGACAACTCTTCAAAGTCACCAAAGGCGTAATGGGCGGTATCTTTGCATCGACACCATTGACTGGAGTAGACTATATCAATGGGAGTTTGATGTTCTTGAAAGAGTTTTCCTAACTCCACCGATTGCGAAATACCCTGATCGTTTAAATTTCTTTGAGTTGCACAATCCGCTAAATCAAAATTATCCGGGTCGCCTCCGCCAGGTGCGTAGGCATGGCGAATAAAAATTAATTTATCCCCGGACTCTAATTCACTCCATAAATTTTCACTGGCAAAGAGTGAAGAAGTAAAACTAACAAATAGAAGTATAAAAAAATAAGATTTTAATCTCATGACTGAGATTGGAATTTTTCCAGGGCCTGTTTTTTTACATCTTCCCAATACTGGTCAGCCTCTTCTGCCGAGTACTTACCATATAGTTCCATCCAAATCTCTGCGGTGATCACCGATAAATCCTCGTAGTCTTGTTTCCAGTCCTCGTACACCCAAGGTGTATTCGAAGGCTTCACCTTTTGTTCAGAAAAATAGCTTGCTTCCTCTACCTCTCCATTTAGCTCGACCATTAATTTTTGGGGGGTGAACTCCACATCTTCAAAAAATAAAATCCGTGAAATATCCTCTTCTTGAAGCCCTTTAACCAGAGTTCCGTGAACGCCTTCGTATTGATCATCAAAGGTGATGACAGGAAAGTTTTCATTTATCACTGTTCTCAGGCTACTTTTAGGTGCAAAGGCGCTGTGAAAGGATAAATGGTCAGTTTGATTGCCGATAACCGCTTTAAGCACGCGCAGTGATCGAAGGGTACCGTAGAAAAAAAAGTTACTCATCATAGCTTTTAAAACAAATGAGGTATGGCAATCTGCTTTATCCCCATTGAATGGAGCAGTATGCAAATTTCATTTGAAATTTCAACACTATTTGGTGTGTCACTGTGTAAGCAAATGGAATGGATGGAGGTAGGCAAGTGCGCCCCTGAGCGACTGATAATAGCCCCCTGAAGTAACATCTGCTCTACATGCTGAGAAGCCAGTTGAGGATTTGTAATGAGCGATCCATCGATGGTTCTGGAGGTAAGCGTACCGTCGTCTTCATAGGTTCGATCAGCAAAGATTTCTAAAACTGTTTGCATTTTTTCATTTTCTGCAACCAAGGCGAGCTTACTGAGAGCGGGCGCTAGGATAATTAAGGAGGGATAGTGGCGTTTGATATAATCGATGATTACTTGGGAGAGATCTGCATCTTTGCAGGCCATGTTATTCAATGCGCCGTGCGGTTTAATATGAGTAATCTTGGTATTATTTTGCTTACATACTTCAGATAAAAACTCTATTTGATCTTTGAGAAGCTCTTGAATTTGAATGGGAGTCCAGGGCATGGGTGTCCTGCCAAAATTTTCTTTGTCCAAAAAAGATACATGCGCCCCAATAGAAACTTCGTGTTGATGACACTCAGCGACAGCCTGTTGAACGACTGCCTTCATGCCTCCATGATACAGACAAGAGATGTTGGCAGAGTTTATTTTACTAATTAATTTTTTATCAACGGTCTCATAGAAATCCCAATCCCGTTCCGCAAGATCAGAATTAAAATTTATCCTATTCACAGACATAAATATTACATTAAAATAAAAACGTGTATTTCAAAGAAATAATTCCCTACGGTGATCGGGGTTTAATCTTAGATTTTGGCCAACAAAGTTCCAAGTCCATCTCTCAGGAGGTCAATACTTACTATCGTCATTTAAAAGGTCTAAGTTTATCCTCCACTAATATCGTTCCCTCTTTTAATAAAATTGTTATCTCCTTTTACTCGGGTGTGGATCGCGAGCAGTCCTTAAGTAAAATTCAGCAAGAAATAGGCCAAATTAATACCTCCACCCCTCCGCAAGATCAATCCACTTGGACAATTCCTGTTTGCTATGAAGATAGCTTCGCCTTGGATATGAAGCGCATTCAAGAACTTCACGATTTGTCCAAAGAAGAAATAATTAAACTTCACTCCAGCTCAACCTACTACACTTATTATATAGGCTTTATGCCGGGCTTTCCTTATTTGGGAGATATTCACCCCTCCTTAATTACACCAAGACTAGAGTCTCCAAGAATTCAGATACCCGCCAGATCCGTGGGAATTGCCAAGGAGCATACTTGTATTTACCCTAAAGTATCGCCGGGGGGTTGGAATATTATTGGCCAGGTTCCCTTTGATCTTTTCAGCTTAGAGCACCCTCGAACATCACTTTTTTTACCCGGCGACGAGGTAAACTTTCACGCTATCAATCAAAAGGAATATGAAAGCATTCAGCGAAAAAATTTATCCCTCGATGCACTCATCAAGGAGTACTCCTCATGAACTCTTTTTCGATTACCCGAACAGGGACTTATTTAACCGTTCAGGATTTTGGGAGATTTCACTACCAGCACTTAGGGATTTCCCCTAGTGGGGCCATGGATCCGCGTATCCTCAAAGAATTAGAAAAGGTAATACCGCAGCACGGCAATCAATTTTTAGAATTCGCCTATGTGGGGCCCTCTCTTAAAGTCAGTGCAGGGGCCATTCGTGTTTGTGTGGGCGGGCACTGTAATATCTTTGTTCAAAAAAATAATAATACGCAAATAGAGCATCAACCCTACACCTCTATCAACCTCTTTGAGGGCGATGAGCTTACCATTCATAACACCATTGATTCAGTGTACGGCTATATTGCCATTGAAAATGGTCTGGGCTTAGAGCCCTGCCTGGATAGCTTCTCTACGGACACCAAGGCAAACATAGGCAGCATCAACCGACCCCTTAGAATTGGAGACTCCTTCAACATTCAAGAAGATGTCAGCTCTTGGCAGGTTGCCTTTAACGAGGAGGTAAACATTGAAAAACAAAACAATTTCAAGGTTTATCCAGGCCCACAGCTTAACTATTTTTCCGATTTAGCCCTGCAAAGTTTTGTCTCTAGTACCTACACCATTACCACTCAAAGTGATCGCATGGGGCTACGACTACAAGGGGCACCCCTTATCAGTCACATCTCCCACGACATTCTCTCTGAGGGAATTTTACCGGGGTGTATTCAAGTTCCGAGCAATGGTCAGCCTATCGTTTTAATGAGAGATATTCCCTGTACGGGCGGCTACCCCAAGATTGCCATTCTCGCCAGTGAGGACATTGCAAAGATTGCGCAACTCCCCCCTGGCTCGCACATTAACTTCGACTTATAGACTATAATTAATGCAATCTATTATTGATGTTTCCAGTTTTACTCGCAGCCAAGCCCTAGAGTATCTTGATAATTTCAACCCCGCCCTCTACGCTAAAACAAGAAACTACCTTCATGGGCAAATTTCCTATTTATCGGCTCTCATTAAACACGGTGTTATTCAAAACCGAGAGGTCTACGATCTCATTCGCAATAAATTTTCCTTTGCAGAAAGTGAAAAGTTTTTTCAGGAACTTGCCTGGAGAGATTTTTGGAGAAGCTACGCCCATCAAAACCCCCAATCCCTTTGGCAGGACGTCGAGGATTATAAAACTGGCTTTCAAGCATCCGACTATGCGGATGAGTTACCGGAGGATATTCAGCAATCCAGTACGCCCACACAGGTTATAAATATTTTTCTTAATCAATTAAAAAACACGGGGTATCTGCATAACCACGCACGTATGTACTTAGCGGCTTACATAGTCCACTTTCGTAAAGTGAAGTGGCAGGCGGGTGCGAGATGGTTCATGTATCATTTACTAGACGGCGATCTGGCGAGTAATAATTTCTCTTGGCAGTGGGTGGCCAGTACCTTCTCCCAAAAACCCTACTTTTTCAATTTAGAGAATGTTCAAAAATACTGCTCTCAGTCCATTGCGATTGTCCCAGAGGAGAATAGGGAAATTGACGGCAGCTACGAGGAGATCGGCGTAAGGCTGTTCCCTAACCTATGAAGCTAGTCTTATTATATGATGAGTTTATGTGCCCCCCTCAGGGCATAGAGGCAAAGCCCGTCTATATCTTAGACACAAACCTCCACCGCGACTACGAAGTTAGCGAAAAAGTATTGAAATACAGACACTTTTTAGCAAAAGAGGCAGGGGCAGAAATCCATGAGGGAGACACCTATCAAATATTAGAGACAATACATAAAATAAAACCCATTAGTGAAATCATCACCAAGGCCACCTTTCGACCTGAATATACGCAGCTATTTGCAAATCTACAAAAAACCTATCCGCTCCAATTACTACCTGATTATTTTTTATCAACAGAAAATGCAATCTTGCCTGCCAAACGGTTCTTTCAATATTGGAACAAAATTCAGAAACAACTAAAATACTAATCTATGAGCGAAGCATGCAAGTATTGCGAGAGCGAGCTCTCTGCCATGGACACGGTCTATATCGGATCAGAGCTTCATACGGCCCCGAAGAAGGTCCAAAACCTCATTCACCATTATCACAATATGGTCTGCTATAGCTGCTACCAAAAAATGAAGAAGATGAAAATCCTAACCACTAAAGTGAAGGATTTAAAAAAAATAAAAAACTAAGAATTTTTGACTTGTTCGCG
>JAYPCO010000055.1:0-4712 GCA_038124765.1 Alphaproteobacteria bacterium
GATAATTTTATTAATCAGTTTGGCAGAATGGCCAAAGTTTTACCATTTCTTCCCTTATATAAAGAAGGAAAAACTAAATTTCAGCCAATATATATTAACGATTTAACATTAATGATTTTTAATATAGTTAATCAATTTGAAAGTTATAAAAATAAAAATTTACCAGCAGTTGGTAGTAAAGTTTACACCTTTAAAGATATTCTAAATCATATTTTTATAACTCTCTCAAAAAAACCAAAATTTATAAATATTCCCACTTTTTTTGCAATTATGCAGGGAAAGATCATGGAGAAACTGCCAAGGCCTATTTTTACTTATGATCAGTTTGTAACACTTGAACATGATAGCATAGCAACAAATACAGAGATCAGTGTGTCATCTATAATAAAACAAGATTTGGCAGATATGAAAATAGTCTCAACAAATTATTTACAAAAATTTGTCGATAGAGTCTAATTTACAAGAAATATTAAGAATACACCTAAAAACAATCTATAGACTATAAAAGGCTTAAAGCTAATTTTATTAATTAATTTTATAAAAAATATTAATGTAATCAGGGCAAATAAAAAAGATGCAAAAAATATTAACACAACATTAGAGTCAAAATAAAAATCTTTTATTTCAATAATATTGCCCAAAAAAGATATTATGATTATTGGAATACCTAGGTATAAACTTAAAATAGATGCATTCTTTCTATTTTCACCCAATAAAAGAAAGGCAGTAATGCAAGCGCCTGACCTACTAAAACCCGGAATAAAAGCCAGACACTGAAATATTCCAGCAAATAAAAATTTAAAAAATTTATTCTTAATGCTAATTTTAAAATAGTGATTTGAGTCAGCAAAATAAAGTAATATAGCCCCTAATATTGAAGCAAATCCTATAATCTTTAAATTAATCAAAGAATAACCTAAAAATTTTAAAACAACCCCAAATATTACTGCGGGAATAGTAGCAACACATATAGAAAAAAAATAATTTTTGATATTGTTTACTTTAAAATGCCCGTTTATATAGAGATAAAAACACAGTGCTATTAAGGATCCTAGGTGTGCTGTTGTTTCATAATATAAGTTTCTTGTTTCGCTTTTTTTGTAAAGTATTTCTAAAATATTTAAGTGGCCACTTGAACTAATTGGTAGAAATTCTGTAAAACCTTGAATAAAAGAGTAGAAAATATAAAAAAAGTTTTCTTCGGTCATACAATATTACTAATTTTCTATTTACATTAAATAAATATCTATTTATACAATCAATTCAAAATAAAAAGAGTTATTTATAGTAATAAAATATTATTATGTTAGAGTTTCATAAAAAAAATCAAGAAAATCCAAGCAAAACTGAACCTAAAGAAAGAATAAAGAACTTTCAAGAAATTTACAGCCAATTTAGCGCTGAGGATTCTGTCACTCAATCTTCTAGGTGTTCACAATGCGGTATTCCATTTTGTCAAATTCATTGCCCATTAAATAACAACATTCCTGATTGGCTTAGGTACATAGCAGAGGACAGACTTCAAGAGGCATATGATATCTCAACATTAACCAATGTATTCCCAGAGGTCTGTGGGAGGGTTTGCCCTCAGGACAGGCTCTGCGAAGGTAATTGTGTTGTTGAGCAAGCAGGTTTTGGAGCTATTACGATTGGAAACTTAGAAAAATATTTAACAGAAATAGCATGGGAGAAAGGATGGGTTAATAAACTTTCTTCCAAAATTTCTAAAAACCAAAAAGTAGCAATAATTGGTTCTGGTCCGGCTGGTATGGCCGCGGCAGCCTATTTAATTAAGATGGGATATGAGATAGAGGTTTTCGAAAAAAGCGACAGAGCTGGTGGATTAATGATTTATGGTATTCCCAATTTTAAATTAGAAAAACAAGTTGTAGAAAGACGAACTGGTTGGCTTTCAGATAGTGGTGTTAAATTTAATTTGAGTTGTGAAGTGGGTAAAAAAATATCTTTCCAAGAGTTAGAAAAAAACTTTGATGCTATTCTTATAGCGACAGGAGTTTACAAGGCAAGAAGCTTAGACATTGACTGCTCAAGTATTGATAACTCTATCCCTGCACTGGACTATTTAATAGAAAGTAATAGAGTGGGTTTGGGTGACAAACCCTCTAAAAATCTACATCTCAATGCAGAAGGTAAACATGTAGTAGTAATTGGTGGCGGAGACACAGCAATGGATTGTGTGCGAACAGCCATTCGTCAAAAAGCCAAGGAAGTTACTTGTCTTTATAGAAGAAATAAAGAAAATATGCCGGGCTCAGCAAGAGAAGTTTTAAATGCTGAACAAGAAGGAGTAAAATTCAATTGGCTCTCAATTCCTTCAAAAATTATTTCTAGTAAGAATTTTGCAACAGATTTAACTTATAAAATATCCGCTTTAGGCGAGGTTGATGAAAGTGGAAGAAGAAAACCTATCGATACGGGTATTGAGGAAAAAATTAAAAGCGATTTAATTATTCAAGCCCTAGGTTTTGAACCTGAAAACTTGAATGAATTATTTAATACAGATTTAGATTTAACAAGTTGGAATACTTTAAAAGTAGATTTTAACAAGTTTCAAACAAGCAATCCAAAAGTTTTTGCTGCAGGGGATATTGTTAGAGGTGCTTCACTTGTTGTATGGGCTATTCATGATGGAAGAGAAGTGGCTAAATCAATTGATAATTATTTAAACTCTCTAAAGATTGAAAAAAAAGCATCATGATCAATAAAGAAATAGAACGTTATTTATCCAACAGAGAAATATTAAAAGCCAACTATATTTATAGAGAAAACCAGGAACACGATAATTGTGGTGTTGGATTAGTTGCGTCCATAAAAGGAGAAGCAAGAAGAGATATTGTTGAAAAAGGAGTTGAGGCTCTAAAAGCGGTATATCACAGAGGCGCAGTAGACGCAGATGGTAAAACGGGCGATGGTGCAGGGATTATGCTTGAAGTATCAAATTCATTTTTTACCAAACAAGTTTTAAAAACTGGACATATAGCTGATGAAAACACATTGATTGGCGTTGGAATGATTTTTTTACCAAAAAGAGATTTTGGCGCGCAAGAAAAATGTCGTGCGATTGTTGAATATGAAATCATTAAAGCGGGAATGAGTCTTTTTGGTTGGAGGCAAGTACCTGTTAATACTGACATTATTGGAGAAAAAGCTAATTATACCAAACCAGAGATTGAACAGATTATTTTTACTCCAAAAGAGTCAAATCCGGATATTGAAAAAAAGCTCTATCTAACTCGTAAACGTATCGAAAAAAAAATTACCTCATTAAATATAAATGACTTTTATATCTGCTCATTATCTACAGAAACAATAGTTTATAAAGGAATGTTCCTCGCTGAACAGTTATCAGAGTTTTATCCTGACTTGCTGGATGAAAATTTTAAATCAAAGTTTGCTATATATCACCAAAGGTATTCAACAAATACATTTCCAACTTGGTCACTTGCACAACCGTTTAGAGTTTTGGCACATAACGGTGAAATAAATACTCTCAAAGGAAATATTAATTGGATGAGTGCTCATGAACCTAGAATAACCCACCCTTTTTTTAAAGAACGCATAAGTGATTTAAAACCAATTCTCGATCCTGACGCATCTGACTCAGCATCTTTAGACGCTGCTTTTGAACTTTTGGTTCAAACTGACCGTGATTTACCAATGGCAAAATCAATGATAATTCCTGAGGCTTGGTCTAATCGTCTAGATCTATCAGAAGATTTAAAAGAAATGTATGCCTATTGTAATGCAGTAATTGAACCTTGGGATGGTCCGGCAGCAGTCTGCGGAAATTTCGGAGATTGGATAATTTCTGGAATGGATAGAAATGGATTACGACCCTTGAGATATATCATTACAAAAGATGATTTACTTATATCTGGTTCAGAAGTAGGGATGATTAATATTGAAGAAAAAAATATTATCAAAAAAGGTAGAGTGGGCCCTGGAGAGTTAATAGCGGTAAATTATAAAGAAAATAAGTTTTATGAAAGTGATGAATTAAAATCTAAACTTAGTAAAAGACATCCATACGCTAATTGGAATAAGAAAACAGTACAACTGGATCAAATTATAGAATCCCAAAAATCAAATTTAAACTTCAATGACTATGATAAAGAGCTAACTTATCAGTTAGCAAAATCATTCAATTTAACCTTGGAAACGCTAGATTTAATTCTTGACCCCATGGTATTAACTGGTCAGGAGGCAACTGGTTCAATGGGAGATGATGCTCCATTGAGTGTTTTGACAGAAAGGTATCGAGGCTTACATAGTTTCTTTAAACAAAATTTTAGTCAAGTCACAAACCCTCCTATTGACAGTCTTCGAGAGCAAGTAGTAATGAGTCTTAAAACCAGACTTGGTAATCTTGGCAATATAGTTGAAGAAGATGAAGAGCAGTGCAATTTAGTTCTTTTAGAAAGCCCTGTGCTATTAAATAGTGAATTGACTGTTCTTAGAGATCACCTTTCTCAGTACACTCATGAAATTGACTGTACATATGATAAAAATGAGAAAACAAATTTTTTAAATGAAATTCAAAGAGTTTGCGCTGAAGCAGAACATGCAGTTAGATCTGGCGCTCAACATCTTATCATATCCGATAACGCAGTAAATCAAGATAGAATTGCTTTACCAATGATTTTAGCAACAAGTGCTGTACATAGTTATTTAGTTAAAAATAATTTAAGAAC
>JAYPCO010000056.1:0-4323 GCA_038124765.1 Alphaproteobacteria bacterium
ACCTGTACCACCATCAATTAGAATAGTTTCACCTTGTTTTAAGCGATTAAAAAAATTTTCATAACGAGACATCAGTTCAAGGTAAATAATAAATATAAATAATCAAGAGATCGAATGGCGCGCTCTGCAGGATTCGAACCTGCGACCCTCTGCTTAGAAGGCAGATGCTCTATCCTGCTGAGCTAAGAGCGCGTAAGTTGAATATTTACCATTACATGTTTATATTTTCTACTTTATTATGCACCTATTTTTATGAGTAAAAATTTAGTCACAGTTAAAAATATAGTTAAAAGATTTGGTGGTTTAGTTGCTCTAAATGACTGTAATCTTGAAATTAAAGAAAAATCAATTACTGGCATAATTGGCCCCAATGGGTCTGGTAAGAGTACCCTATTTAATGTAATTACAGGCAATTTAAAGCCTGAAAAAGGTACAGTAATATATAATGATAAAGATATAACAGGCTTTGAATCCCATGACCTATTTCACTTAGGGATTTTGAGAACTTTCCAGATAGCACATGAATTTTCCAATATGACTGTTATAGAAAATTTAATGGTTGTACCCGGTAATCAAAATGGTGAAAACTTATTATATTCATTAGTTAATAGGAAGAACATATTACAAGAAGATGAAATTATACGCCATAAAGCAAATGAAGTTCTAGATTTTTTAAAAATTGATCATTTAAAAAATGAATTGGCAGGTAATCTTTCAGGAGGACAAAAAAAACTTCTTGAATTAGCAAGGACGATGATGGTTGACGCTAAAATTGTTTTTTTAGATGAGGTTGGCGCCGGTGTAAATAAAACATTATTAAATGACATTGCCGATTCAATCTTGCGATTAAATCAAGAAAAGGGATATACCTTTTGTATGATTGAACATGATTTTAATTTCATTAGTAAACTTTGCGATCCAATAATAGTTTTGGCTGAGGGTTCAGTTTTATTTAAAGGAACAGCAAGTGAAGTAAAAAAAAATGAGCAGGTAATTGAGTCATATCTTGGCAAGGGCGTAAAAAAATAATGTACTTTTCTGCAAAAAATTTAACCGGAGGATACGGTGGTATTAACATTATAGAGGGTTGCTCATTTGAAGTGAGTCAAGGTGAAATAGTATCAATCTTAGGTCCTAATGGCGCTGGAAAATCTACTGCTATGAAAGCTATGTTGGGTATTCTCAACCTTAAATCTGGAGAGGTTTTATTGAATGGAGAAAATATCTCTGATTATAAAACACAGGAAAGAATTAAATCAGGTATTTCTTTTGTACCACAAACACAAAATATTTTTACAGAATTAACTGTTCAAGAAAATTTAGAAATGGGTGCTTTTTTAGTAAAAGAAAACGTTAACGACAGAATTGAACAAATGTTTGATTTATTCCCGATAATAAAAGAAAAAAGAAACCAATTTGCAGGAGAACTATCAGGCGGTCAAAGACAACAAGTAGCCATTGCAAGAGCATTAATGACAGACCCAAAGGTCTTAATGCTAGATGAACCAACTGCTGGCGTTTCCCCTGTTATTATGGATGAAATTTTTCAACATATTTTAAATATAAAAAAACAAAATATCGCCATATTGATGGTTGAACAAAATGCTAGACAGGCTTTAGAAATTTCAGATCGTGGATACATTCTAGTCACCGGTAAAAATGCATATGAAGGCAATGGAGATTATTTGCTAAATGATGAAGAAATCAGAAAGTCTTTTTTAGGTGGATAAATGGATTTTATAAATTCTATAGTTTTATTAACTAATTTTATTTTTGTTCCTGCCCTCACCTATGGATCTCAATTAGCATTAGGTGCTATAGGTGTAACTTTGATCTATGGCGTACTTAGATTTGCCAATTTTGCCTACGGTGATTTAATGGCGTTTTCAACGATGTTAGTAATTTTATTTACTTGGTATCTTCAATCTAAAGGAATTTCTCTAGGTATTTTACCAACAGCAATACTTGCTATACCCATTGGAATAATAGGTACGATTTTAATTAGTCTCTTTTTTGATAAGACAGTTTTTGAATACTACCGAAATAAAAAAAGCTCTCCTGTAACATTCATCGTTGTAAGTTTAGGAATTATGTTTGTCTTAAATGCGGTAGTTAGAATAATTATAGGAACCAATGACATAAATTTTATGGATGGATCAAGATTTATTATCAAGGCGAATGAATTTAAAAAAATAACGGGCTTGGAGGAAGGTCTAGCCATTAAATCTACGCAATTATTAACTTTAGTGATAACAATTATAACATGTACTGTTTTATTTTATTTTTTAAATAAAACTAAAACGGGGAAATCCATGAGAGCATATTCAAATAATGAAGATTTAGCATTGTTATCTGGAATAGATCCATCCAAAATTATATTTTTAACATGGGTGATAGTTTCAATTTTAGCAACTATTGCTGGTACTTTATATGGATTAGATAAAAGCTTTAAACCATTTACCTATTTTAATAATCTTCTACCTATATTCGCCGCAACAATTGTTGGGGGCATAGGCAATCCTCTAGGTGCATTTTACGGAGGATTTGTCATTGCTTTTTCAGAAATAGGTTTGACGTATGCATATAAAAAGTTTTTTGTATATATTCTTCCAGAGTCTCTAGAGCCCACTTCATTAGTACAATATATTTCAACAGATTATAAATTTGCAATCTCGTTTGCTATACTTGTAGTTGTGCTCTTGTATAAGCCAAATGGAATATTTAAAGGCAAAGTACTATGAGAAGTAATTTTGACGTAAAGATTGCATTTTCCATTATGGCAGTATTATTTATATTTGTTGGAATATTTCAGTCATGGGGGTTTGCTCTATCAATTTTGAATTTATGCTTAATATCCGCTGTCATGTCTATGGGTGTAAATATTCAATGGGGGTTTTCAGGGTTAATTAATTTTGGCGTGATGGGGTTTTTAGCTATTGGAGGGTTAGCAACAGTCTTAGTATCTGTACCACCTGTCTATGAAGCTTGGCATGCGGGTGGAAAAGGAATATTACTTTCTGGAATTTTTTTAATTTTAATTATTTATGTAATTTTTTTAATTAATAAAAAAATAAAATTTAAATACAAAAACTATCTAATTTTTACTTTAGTAATTTTATTAATTCCACTCATGAAATTTATTTCAGGGCCGTCGATTGATGCAATTGAGTCCATAGATGCTGCAACAAGTGGTTATTTAGGCGGTTTAAATTTGCCAATCATTTTTTCATGGTTTGTAGGGGCAATCCTGGCCGCATTAGTTGCTTTTGTAATAGGGAAAATTTGTCTTGGATTAAGATCTGATTATCTAGCTATTTCTACTTTGCTAATATCCGGTATCATAATTTCTCTGGTTAAACATGAAGAATGGCTATCTCGTGGTGTTAAAAATGTTATTGGCTTAAAGCGCCCTGTTCCTTACGAGATTGATTTACAAAATTCTGTTTGGTTTCCAAAATTTATTGAGTTTTTGAATAGTT
Organism: Alphaproteobacteria bacterium; assembly: GCA_038124765.1. GTDB lineage: Bacteria > Pseudomonadota > Alphaproteobacteria > HIMB59 > HIMB59 > HIMB59. Next base: position 3,480 of record JAYPCO010000056.1, read on the forward strand.
CCCTTTTATCCAGTGTATCAAATTTAGATAAAAGAACAGCTTTATTGGGAGACTTAGTTATAACGTCATCAGGTGTTTTTGTGAAATTATGTTTTGCATTAATATTTGCATTTGTATTAATTGTATTACTAATTTTTTCAGAAAAAGCATTAAGGTCTCCCTGGGGTAGGATGATGAGAGCTATTAGAGACAATGAAGTTGCGGCTAAAGCTATGGGTAAAAATGTTGTTAAAAGGCATCTACATATTTTTATGATCGGATCAGCTATCATTGGCTTTGCTGGGGCAATGCTAGTTACATACGATGGTTTATTCACCCCATCTAGCTATCAACCGCTAAGATATACTTTTTTAATATGGGTAATGGTTCTACTTGGAGGAACCGGTAATAACTATGGAGCGATACTTGGGGGTTTTGTAGTTTGGTTTATATGGATTGAGTCAGCTCCATTTGCATTATTTTTAATAAATACAATTTTAAGCAATGTTGATGATGGAAACTCTTTTAAAGTTCATATGATTGAAAGTATCCCCTATTTTAGATTTTTAATGATGGGATTAGGACTTTTATTGGTAATGAGATATAGACCCAAAGGTCTTTTGCCAGAAAAAATTATAAAGAGTTAAACTCCCCTACCTACATTAAGTAGGTAGGGTAAAAGTTTTTTGTATTATCTTTGAGATACTGTATTGAAAGTTCCACCTTCAATACCCTTCTCTAAGAATGCTCCAAATGCTTCACCAACTTCAGTGAAATTAACATCTGTAGCACCATCATAGTCAACTGCAAAACCTGCACTAGCTAATTCTAAACCTTTTTTTAATTCACCAGCATAGATTTTTGT
>JAYPCO010000057.1:0-4300 GCA_038124765.1 Alphaproteobacteria bacterium
TTAGAAGGTTTATATCAGAGGTTCTTTTTAGAAAGATCTTCTATCTGATGCTACTATTCATGAGTTGTATAATTATTTTTAATTTAATTTAATGGGTAACTCAGTTGTGTTTTTTATCTCTTCAAGGGAAAAGCTGGAGGTAACATTATCTAGCTCTACCTCTGATATTAATTTTTTGTAAAACAAATCAAAATCATCTAAGTCTTTGACAATCACTTTTAATAGATAATCAATTTCACCGCTCATTCGATAAAACGAGACAATCTCAGGAAATTTTGAGACCACCTCTACCAATTTGTTAGACCACTCTATATTATGATTTTTAGTTTTAATGAACACGAAAGCAGTGACTTTTAAATTAAGAAGGTATCTGTCAATAATGTAGGGGCGGTTTCTAAGTATTTTATTTTCTTGAAGTTTTTTGATTCTAAGCCAGCAGGGAGTAGTGCTTAAACCAACTTTTTTCGATAAATCTTTCAAAGAAATATCTGAGTTTAATTGTAAATGTCTAAGAATTTCAATATCTTTAGAATCTATTTTTAAATTATTCATTTTAATAGCATTATATAACTAATTTATACATATAAAATAATAAATAACAATATATTTTTCTAAAATATTTGAAATTATGGAAAAATATTCTAAAAAGGTCTCGAAAGGAATATACTATGAACAAAATTATATATATTTTTGCGTCTTTATTGTGGTCTAGTTTTTCATTTGCTAATTCTGATTTTTTAGTTGAATCAGACTGGGTCGAGAAAAATTTAAACAATCCAAATGTACGTTTAATTGAAGTTAGTGTAAGTGCGGGGGATTATGAAAGAGGACATATTCAAGGTGCAGTTAATTTTAAATGGCATACTGATCTTGTTGATACAGTTTCAAGAGATATCGTAAGCAAAGAAAATTTTCAAAATCTTTTAACTAAATCGGGGATCAATCAAGGGGACACCATTATTTTATATGGTGATAAAAATAACTGGTTTGCAGCTTGGGCTTCGTGGATTTTTGATATTTACGGTGTAGACAATGTAAAGCTTTTAAATGGCGGTAAAACAAAATGGCAAAACGAAAATAAACCTTTAACTCCGCTTGCAACTGCCGTTAGTGCTGGAAATATTATTATTCAAGATCCTAATTTATCATTAAGAGCTAGATTAGCAGATGTAGTTAAAGTAGCTAACAACGAAAGTGATATCGCTTTAGTTGATATTAGATCTCCAGCAGAGTATGAAGGGAAAATTTTTGCTCCGGAAGGTGTTCAAGAATTAGCAGTTAGGGCTGGCCATATACCAGGCGCAATTAATGTTCCTTGGGGCAAGGCTGTGAATGAAGACGGTACTATCAAATCTGTAAGTGAGTTAAAAGAATTATATGCCTCTGTTGGAATAGATGGCTCAAAGCCAATTATTACATATTGCAGAATAGGTGAGCGCTCAAGCCATACTTGGTTTGTTCTCAAAAAAATACTCGGATACGATGTTAGAAATTATGATGGATCTTGGACGGAATACGGAAACTCTGTTGGTAATCCAATTATAAATTTGACTGGAACTGTTTGGGGTAATACATAAAAATTAATTTTTAGAAATAGCGGCAAAAAATATTTGCCGCTATATTTATTTATGCACCACAAAATAAAAATACCTCCTTTAAAAAATTTTTTAGGAATAATTGTCGTTATTAGTATTTCTCTATGGATAAAAGTTGAATTAACTAGTGAATCTGGGCTTTTTTATCTTTCTCTTTGGATCGGGCTAATGTTAGGAGTCGTTCTTCAAAGAAGTAGGTTTTGTTTTTATTGTTTAAGTAGAGATTTTGTTGAAAAAAAAGACGCCTCAGGCCTATTAGGAATTCTCCTCTCATTGGTTATTGGAACAATCGGGTACCATTTTGTTTTTGGCGCTTTTTTAATTGAACCTGTAAAGCCCTACTTACCCCCTAACGCACACATTTCTCCCGTGAGTCTTGTCTTAATACTTGGTTCTCTATGTTTTGGTTTTGGCATGTCTATCGCAGGTTCGTGTATTAGTGCACAGTTGTATAGATTAGGTGAGGGTCTTCTAAGCGCAGTGCTATCTTTAGTAGGAGTATTAATAGGTTTTATTATTGCTTATCAATGTTGGAATTTTTTTTATATTAATTTTATTTCGAACGCTCCAATCATTTGGTTCCCTCATTATATGGGCTACGGAGGTTCAATATTTCTTCAACTTTCACTTTTAGTTTTGATATTTATTTTCTTATTTTTTTTTCATCGTCCTCAAAATAAATTAATTTCTCAATATTGGTGGGAAAATAGATGGCCTACCTACATTGGGGGAATCTTAGTTGGATTAATCGGTATGATTGCTTTTTTGCGCATCACTCCTCTTGGAGTTACTGCTGAGTTGGGAAGGGTATCTAAATTAATTGCTGGTTATTTTGAAATGATGCCCAGTAGACTTAATGGACTAGATACACTTCAAGGTTGTATTTCCGCAGTGACTAATCTTTTTTGGTCTAATAACGGCTTGTTGATTTCAGGTGTAGTTATGGGGTCATTTGCGACTGCAGTATTTTCGAATGATTTTGCAATAAAAATCCCTAACAAAAATGAACTCGCTAGAACATTTATTGGCGGTCTATTTATGGGGTTTGGAGCCATGATTGCATTGGGTTGTACCATAGGGAATTTATTATCTGGTATAATGACCGCATCGTTATCTGGTTGGGTATTCCTAGTATTTTGTTTTATCGGTTTTTATGCAGGCTGGGCAACTAGGATTAAATTTGACATATAGAACATTGTTCTTTAAAAGGAACATGTGAAAAAATACATAAATTCTTCGCTTTCAGATTTAATCCATCTCCCAGACACAAGAAGTAATTTTCTTGAAACATCGCAAGAAATTTCCTTAACATCTGGATTTGTTTATAAAAAGGCCGAACACGCTGAACAAATTTTTCTTAAAACAAGGGCGGGCTATCAATATACAAGACTTGCTAACCCAACTACTTCCTCTCTGGAGCAACGATTTTCTTTGTTAGATGGTTACCAAAGCTCTATCGCAGTTGCCAGTGGAATGGCTGCGGTATTTGCTGCTTTAATGACCAATCTTAAATCTGGAGACCATGTAGTGTCATCTAAATCACTATTTGGTTCATGTTATTTCACATTAACAAACTTACTTCCTCAATATGGCATTGAATATTCTTTGATTGATGGAACTGACATAAATGCATGGAACTCATCTATTAAAAAGAATACTAAAGTCTTTTTTTTTGAGACTGTATCTAACCCAACATTAGAAGTTGTTGATTTGAAAAAAATTACCTCGATCGCCAAAAAAAATAAAATAGTAACGATAGCTGATAATATTCTTCCAGGCCCATATACTTTGCCTCTTTCTAAATTTGGCATTGATTATGCGGTTTATTCCGGAACAAAACACATTGACGGCCAGGGAAGAGTGATTGGTGGAATAATAAATTCATCCAAAAAAAATAGAGTAGAAAAACTAGAGCCCTTTGTTCAAAATGCTGGTCTTTCCATTAGTCCTTTTAACAGCTGGGTGTTAGTCAAAGGATTAGAAACACTTCCTTTAAGGGTAGATAAGGCTAGTACTAATGCATTGAAAATTGCAAACTTTCTTAACAAACATAAAAAAGTCAATAGCGTTCATTTTCCTTTTCTTAACAACCACCCTGAATATACGCTTGCAAAAAAACAAATGAAAAATGGTGGCACGGTGCTAAGTTTTGCTATTAAAGGAACTAAAAAAACTGCATTTAAATTTTTAAATAGCCTTAAAATGATCAAGCTATCTAATAATTTTGGTGATACAAAAAGTATGGCTATTCACCCAGCAACAACTACTCATTTAAAAATCCCCAAAGATTTAAGAGAAAAAATTGGTATCCACGATAACCTTATTCGTGTTTCAATTGGGATCGAAGAAACAGCTGATTTGATTAATGATCTTAATTTAGCTTTTGCTAAATTATAAAACGGCTAAAAACTTTTTTAAATCCTCTAAAATATCATCAATATGTTCAAGACCGATATGAAGACGAATTAAATTAGTATCGGAATATTCACTCTTATATTCTCGATTGCCTAAGTGGCCGGGCAGGGCCATGCTTTCAAAACCTCCCCAACTATATCCAATATTAAAAACTTTACTTTGATTAATAGCTTTTTTAATTTTAGCTGGAGTAGTATTTTTTAGTACAACGCCCATTAAACCACTCGCGCCAGTATAATTTTTTTTCCAATTTATATATGTTTTAGATACAGAGCTATGAGGGTACAAAA
>JAYPCO010000058.1:0-4263 GCA_038124765.1 Alphaproteobacteria bacterium
GCAAATACAATGACAAATATCCTTAAAAAATGATGATAACTGACAAAAATAGGGTCTGTATTATAAGCAATTGCAATCACCACCATCTCATGAATGCCACCTGGGGCAAAACTTAAAAAAGCTGTTAAAAAATCAAAACCATTCGTGATGGATAAAATATAAGCAAAGATAATAGAAATGAAAACTAGGAGTGCAGTTACTACTATGCCATTTAGGATGATATTGATTAAATCTTTTAATCTTAATCCGTTTAATCTACTGCCTAGAGCTGTTCCTAAAAATACAAAAGAAATATTTATAAATAAATCAGGAAATCGTGCATCAATAATTTCAAATGTATAAAAAAGACCCGATATAAACATACCTGATAAAAGCATGGCAGAGGGTATTTTGAATTTCTTTAAAACTTTAGAAAAAATAAAGCTTAGTCCAATGATAAAAAGGATTTCATAAAAGTATCGGACGTTATAAATATTTTGAAAGTTGAAACCTTCTAAATTCGCTGCTCCTTTTTCATAAAAGAAAATAATAGGTAAAAGACTTACAATAAAAATAACTCTGGTAGCCTGACTTAAGAGTACCTTTTGATGGATATGATTGTCCTTTAACTCAAGTACCGCTGCTGAAATAGTCGCAAATCCCCCTGGTAGCGATGATAATATGGAGATTAATTTTGGGTATTTTAAAACTTTTATAAAATAAAAAGTAACAACGATTGTACTGACGATAACACAAAGGATCATCATGATGGATGAAAATACCCATAAATGAATATTATAAAGAAGAGTTACATTTAACGCGCCACCTAGGATAATCCCTATAATTAAAAAAATAGGATTAAGTAATTTGCTAGAAAATTGAATTTCAAATTTTGTAAAAGATACAATTAGATTTATTAAAATGGACCCTAAGAGCCATGGTAGAGGTAAATGAATAATTGTTCCAATATACCCCCCAATGAAACCTAAAATAATTGCTTTGTAGCTTTTTTTGAGTGAGCGCAAAAAGTTACTAAAACTTTGAATATTCATTCAAATCTATGTATATGATGAAATGTCATAATTATTTAGATAATTTTTAGTATTTTTAGAAATTTTTATCTTATAAACTTTAAATGAAATGAGGGTTTATTAAATATTAATAGTTTAATAAATCATTTAGGAGGAAATATGAATAAATTATTTAAACTCATTACAGCTTTTGCATTACTATTGTCTTTCAATAGCAATGTATTTGCGTTTGAACCAAATGGTTCTCAATGTATCGCCCCTGCCAATCCAGGCGGTGGATGGGATTTTACCTGTCGATCAGTAGGTAAAACTCTTCAAGATTTAAAATTAATTCCAGGTTCAATGGAAGTCACCAATATGGCAGGTGGCGGCGGTGGTGTTGCTTATGCTGAAGTTGTGAATAAAAGGAATGATGATAACAATTTAATAGTTGCTGCATCTTCTGCTACTGCAACTCGACTTGCTCAAGGTGCATATCCGGGTAATTCAATGGATCAAGTAAGATGGTTAGGAGCTGTGGGAGCTGACTACGGAATTATCGCTGTAGCTGCAAATTCATCCATTAACACTTTACCTGAGTTACTAGACCAAATTAAAAGTAACCCTAGTTCTGTAAGTATTGCTGGTGGTTCAGCAGTAGGTGGTTGGGATCATTTAAAAGTTTTAATCGCAGCAAAAAAATATGGCATCAATGATGTAAGGGGTATTAAATATATTGCTTTTGACGGTGGCGGTGAAGCGGTTACACAACTTTTAGCAGGTTCTGTACAAGCCTTTACAGGTGACGTTTCAGAAGCAAAAGGTTTTGTGGACTCTGGTGATATTAAAGTAATCGCTGTTCTTTCTCCTGATAGACTTCCAGGAGAGTTTTCATCTTTCCCAACTGCAAAAGAGCAGGGCGTGGATGCGATAGGTGCAAACTGGAGAGGCTTTTATGTTCCAGGAGGAATGTCTGATGATGCTTATAATTTCTGGTCCTCTGCAGTTGCTAAGATGTACGATTCATCTGAGTGGAAGACTGTTATGGCAGAAAATGGTTTAGCACCATTAAGCTTAAGTGGTAATGCATTCCAAAGCTTTGTTGCTGAGTCAGTACAGTCTATCCAAGACATATCCAAAGAAATTGGAATTATCCAATAAATTATAATTTTGTGGGCGCTAAGAAATTAGCGCCCATTGTGTAATATGACAGATAGATCTTTAGGTGTTGTTTTTTTATGTATATCTGTCTTGTATATTTATTTTGCCAGTCAAACAGAACTCAGTTTTATTTCCGACCCCTTCGGACCTAAAAAATTCCCTTACCTAATTGGTATAATTTTACTTATTACCTCTATTTTTATGATCCTCAAACCTCAAGTGCAGGTTATTTGGCCCAATTCTAAAAAAACTATGGAGATTATATTAATGATTTTCATATTTATCTTATATGCACAACTATTACCTACCTTGGGATTTATTATTTGTACTTTTTTTGCTTCAACCCTCATAACCTGGAGATTAGGAACTCCATTTACTAAATCAATTATTTTTGGACTCTCTCTATCTCTATCGATGTATTTACTCTTTTCTGTAGTTTTAGGCCTTTCACTTGCCAGAGGGCTTTTTGGTTTTTAATGAACACATTTGAATTACTTCTAGGGGGAATGAAAGTTGCTTTTACTTACGAGCATATTTTACTTGCTCTTGTCGGATGTTTATTAGGTTCAATTTTTGGAGCGCTCCCAGGACTAGGGCCTGCTAATGGTGTTGCAATTTTAATTCCTATTTCTTTTTCACTTGGTTTAGATGCAGCATCTTCCATGATTTTATTAGCGAGTGTTTATTACGGTGCTATGTATGGAGGGCGTATTTCATCAATCTTAATTAATATCCCTGGTGATGAACCTGCCTTAATGACGACGTTGGATGGATACCCTATGACTAAACAAGGTAGAGCAGGCGAGGCATTAACTCTTACAGCAATTGCTTCTTTTATTGGTGCTGTCATCTCTACAATTGGTTTAATGTTTCTTGCCCCTCAGTTGGTTAAGATTGCACTCTTATTTGGCCCTGCAGAATATTTTGCATTATTCGTGATGGCTTTTGCAACACTTGGAGGTGTTAGCTCAAACAATAAAGCCAAAACTGCCTTTGCTGCTTGTTTAGGATTGGCTGTTTCAACAATAGGTATTGATGGCCAAACAGGTGTTCCACGATTAAGTTTTGGTAATGTTCATTTTTATGATGGTATTGATTTCCTAGTTGTCATAGTTGGGATGTTCGCATTGTCAGAAGTCTTAATCTTTATTGAAGAAAAAAAAGATAATTCCAATGAGTCCAACGATTTTAATAAAATTAAAATTGATAAAATATATCCAAGTTTTAAAACTATAATTAATATCATTCCGGCCTCGCTTAGAGGCTCCGCTTTAGGTTTTTTTGCAGGTATTTTGCCAGGTGCGGGGGCTTCACTAGGATCCTTTATTTCCTATACTTTTGAAAAAAAGCTTTCAAACAAAAATGATACGTTTGGCAAAGGGGATATCAGAGGTGTTGCAGCACCAGAGGCGGGTAATAATGCTGCTGCTGGTGGGGCAATGGTTCCGATGCTCTCATTAGGTGTTCCGGGTTCTGGAACTACAGCTGTTTTGTTAGCAATGCTAATGACGCTGAATATCACTCCAGGTCCTTTGTTATTTCAAAACAATCCAGACGTAGTTTGGGGGTTAATAGCAGCTTTGTTCTTTGGTAACTTTGTTTTGCTATTTCTTAATGTTCCTTTAGTAAAATATTTCACATACGTTTTATTGCTACCTTCTCGATATTTGATGCCGATTGTTGTGATGATTTCTTTTGTAGGGATTTATGGAATTTCAGGTTCTAGTTTTGATTTACTTTTAATGATCTTTTTTGGCGTAATGGGTTGGATTTTAAGAAAATTTGATATTCCTCTTGTACCTGTCATTATGGGATCTATTTTGGGAAGTTTAATGGAGACAAATCTTAGACGCGCTTTAACGATTAGCGACGGCGATCTCACATATTTATTTAGCTCTTGGACATCAATTGTTATTTGGTCGATTACGCTATTAGGATTAATACTCCCGTTGATTTACGGCGACAGGGTAAAAAAATCTATTAATAAATATAAAAAAACAAATAAATAAAATTTATCTAAATCTTAAATTCTTTTTGGAAAGTTCTTTTATGCTAGAAACGCCCATTAAAATCATATCACGTTCTATTTCTTTTTTTAAGTTACCTAAGGCTA
>JAYPCO010000059.1:0-3844 GCA_038124765.1 Alphaproteobacteria bacterium
TTAGAAGGTTTATATCAGAGGTTCTTTTTAGAAAGATCTTCTATCTGATGCTACTTTTCATGAGTTGTATAATTATTTTTAATTTAATTTAATGGGCAATTCTGTTGTATTTTTTATTTCCTCAAGAGAAAAGCTAGATGTAACATTATCAAGCTGTACTTCTGATATTAATTTTTTGTAAAACATATCAAAGTCATCTAAGTCTTTTACAATAACTTTCAATAAGTAATCAATTTCACCGCTCATTCGGTAAAAAGAAACTATTTCAGGAAATTTAGCTACAACTTCCACTAGTTTATTAGACCACTCAATATTATGATTTTTGGTTTTGATAAACACGAATGCTGTCACTTTTAAATCAAGTAAGTATCTATCAACAATATAAGGTCTATTTTTGAGTATTTTATTTTCTTGAAGTTTTTTTATTCTAAGCCAGCAGGGAGTGGTGCTTAGGCCGACTTTTTTTGATAGTTCTTTCAATGAAATATCAGAATTTAGTTGTAAATTTTTAATTATCTCTAAATCTTTAGAATCAATTTTCATAAAATTAATAAATATAAAATAATATATACGAATATACTCAATTATCTAGCATATTTAAATATATTTTTCTATAAAAATTGAAATATTAGAAAAAAATATCTAAAAGTTAAGCACGAAAGGAATAAAAATGAAAAAAATATTTTTATTAATAACATTTACTTTTTTTGGGGTAACGTCGCTTATTGCGGAACCTCTAGTATCTACGCAGTGGCTTCATGACAATCTAACCAACCCAAATATCAAAATTTTAGATATTAGAAATAAAATTGATGGGGGGTCTTTTGAGCTATATGAACAGGCTCATATCCCAGGTGCAGTTTATAGTAATTATTTGGAAGATGGCTGGAGGGTAAACTCTAAGGATGATGTACCCGGGATGTTACCTGCAACTCAAGATTTAGAACTTCTGGTTCAAAGACTTGGTATTAGCAACGATGACCATGTCATTATTGTTAGCGGCGGAAATAGCTCAACGGATTTTGGTTCAGCAGCTAGAATTTATTGGACAGTCAAAACTATAAGCCATGAAAATGTCTCCATTTTAAACGGGGGATTTCAATCTTGGAATGAAGAAAACTTACCTGTTGAAAAAGGCTTAATAGAACCAACTAAATCAAACTTTAAAGCAATTTTTACAGATAAATATTTAGCCTTAGCATCAGATGTGGAAAAAAATATTTCCTCCTCATCTATAGAGTTAGTAGATGCCAGACCAGAAATCCAATTTTCAGGTAAAGAAAAATCAGGAGTTGTATCTAGATATGGAACTATTAAATCGGCTAAAAACTTTCAACAAAACTCTTTAACTCTTCCTAATTCTTCTAAATTAAAAAGCATTGATGAAATAGAAGAACTACTTTTTGCATCGGGCTTAGATAAAGAATTAAGTAAAATTACATTTTGTAATACGGGGCACTGGGCAGCGGTATCATGGTTTGCCTTGTCTGAATATTTAGATCTAGACGACATTAAAATGTATGATGGATCAATGGCTGAATGGGATAAGTTAGGTAACGAAATCCTATAAGCATGAAACAAAAAAATATTTTTTTTATTTTTTTTGTACTATTAGTTACATTGGTAGCCTTAATCATTTTGCGTGATATAGGCTACCGTAACTTTTTTTTATTTATAACTTCATTAACTCTTGGATCTGTCTTTTATTTATCCTTCTTTGGTTTTACCGGCGGGTGGAAAAAATTTATTTTGACTGGTGAAACACTAGGCGTTAGGTCTCAAATCCTTTTAATAATATTGGCTACTTTATTAACTTTTCCTTTAATTAATTTACCCAGTCCTTTTTTTAATTTCTCCCACGGGGGGTCTTATGCACCTATAGGCTTTTCTTTAATTATTGGTTCATTCCTCTTTGGGGCTGCAATGCAAATTGCAGGCGGCTGTGCATCCGGAACATTATTTTCAGCCGGAGGCGGTAACACAAAAATGCTTCTTGTTCTAATTTCTTTTATTATTGGGTCGACAATTGGTACATACTACTTCGACATCTGGTCTAATTGGCCATCTCTTCCAATTATTAAATTTGATTCAAATGTATATTTATTTTTTGTCTTAATCTTAGGTATATTAGTTTACAAAAAATTAATAAAAATCGACTCAAACATAACGCCAATTTTTAATTTCAAAAATTTTAAGCAATCTACTAAACAACACATAACTCCTATTTGGTTTGCCATTTTATCAATAGCAATTTTATATATGTTAATTTTAATATTTAGTGGCCATCCGTGGTCAGTAACATTTGGTTTTAGCCTGTGGGGTTCTAAATTTGCAAATATTATAGGCATAGATTCAACGAATTGGAGTTTTTGGAATTCTAATAGTTTTACCCAAAAATTTATTCAAGAGTCTATACTTCAAGAGAATACATCATTGACGAATATTGGTTTAATGAGCGGAGCTTTACTGACTTCAATTTATTTAGGAAATTTTTTTCATATTACAAAAATTAATTCTAAAGAAATCTTTAAGATTATTGTAGCAGGACTTGTTATGGGGATAGGGGCACGCTTAGCTTTTGGATGCAATATCGGAGCTATGCTTGGAGGCATTGTTTCAGGTAGCTTACATGGATGGGTATGGTTGATATGTGCTTTTGCCGGTTCCTATTGTATTTTGAAAGTGAGATGGCATGAATAAAGTTATCTATTTAAAAACACTTTTATTTACCTTTTTTTTTATTCTTGTTTTAGGAGCGCATCAGTTAGAATTCAATAATTTAGTCATTGATCAGGCCGATAATATTGAACACCACGAACACTCAACTGTCGATTTTGTGCCCTGCGCTGCAATGTAATTAAGTTTGACTTATAGAAATAAGTTCTCTAAAAAGAACTTGTGAAAAAGACCCCTAAATCAGTGATATCTGATCTCGTCCATTTGCCAGATCAAAGAAGCAACTTTCTTGAAACATCACAGGAAATCTCCCTTACATCTGGTTTTGTATATAAAAAAGCTGAGCACGCAGAGCAAATTTTTCTTAAAACGCGAGAAGGATACCAATATACAAGACTTTCTAATCCTACGACTACATCCTTAGAGCACAGGTTTGCTTTGTTGGACGGCTTTCAAAGTTCTTTAGTTGTATCCAGCGGAATGGCAGCGGTGTTTGCGGCGTTGATGGTGAATTTAGAGTCAGGCGATCATGTTGTTGCGTCAAGATCATTATTTGGTTCCTGTTATTTTACCTTAACAAACTTGTTACCTAAATATGGCATTGAATACTCTCTCATTGATGGAACAGATTTAGATGCATGGCGCTTATCAATTAAAAAAAATACAAAAGTATTTTTCTTTGAAACAGTATCAAATCCAACTTTAGAAATAATTGATTTAAAAAGAATTTCAGCCTTGGCTAAAAAAAATAAAATAGTGACCATTGCTGATAATATTTTACCAGGGCCATATACACTACCTCTTGCTCAGTACGGTATTGATTACGCTGTTTATTCTGGGACTAAACATATTGATGGGCAAGGAAGAGTTATCGGCGGTATTATTAACTCCTCCAAAAAAAATAGAAAGGATAAGCTGGAGCCCTTTGTACAAAATGCAGGTCTTTCTATCAGCCCCTTCAACAGTTGGGTTTTAATTAAAGGCCTAGAAACACTTCCTTTAAGGGTAGATAAGGCGAGTACTAATGCATTGAAAATTGCAAATTTTCTTAACAAACATAAAAAAGTCAAACGCGTTCACTTTCCTTTTCTTAACAATAATCCTGAATATTCACTTGCAAAAAAACAAATGAAAAATGGTGGCACGGTGCTAAGTTTTGCTATTAAAG
>JAYPCO010000060.1:0-3736 GCA_038124765.1 Alphaproteobacteria bacterium
GCGTTCTTCTACATACCAGGGATAGATGGATCTTTCTATCGTGTATTCTTGGGTGTGGTCATTGTAGCCTCGGCATTAACCAACGAAAATATACGAAAAAGGATTATGGGTAGTATCTAAATGTCTAGCAACAAAACTCCTTTTATAGAAATCACAGACTTAGTTAAAAAGTTTGGAACCTTCACTGCTCTTAATGGCGTTTCCTTAAATGTATTACCTGGAGAAGTTCATGCGCTTCTGGGAGATAACGGTGCTGGAAAATCAACTTTGATCAAAGTTCTTTCCGGTGTGCATCAACCCACTTCAGGAACCATCAAAGTTGGCGGACAGGAGGTTCATTTTACTTCTCCTAGAGATGCAACTAATGCAGGAATAGGCACTGTTTATCAAGATCTTGCTTTAAATGCCTTAACATCAGTAACCAGAAACTTTTTCTTAGGCAATGAACTTAAAAAAGGACCGGGGCCATTTGGAATTTTAGATTTTAAAAAGATGGATGAAATTACGATAACCGAGATGGGGAAAATAGGTATTAATATTTCTGATCCAACCCAACCTGTTGGAACAATGTCAGGTGGTCAGCGTCAAACACTTGCCATCGCAAGAGCTATATATTTCGGTGCAAAAATATTAATTCTAGATGAGCCTACTTCTGCGTTAGGTCAAAAACAACAAATGGAAGTTTTAAAAACAATTAAAAAAGTTCAACAATTAGGCGATATTGCAATTATTTTAATCACCCATAATGAAATTCATGCCCGCTTGATTGCTGATCGATTTACCTTCTTAAGCTTAGGAGAGGTAATTGGATCTGGAGTATCTTCTGAATTAGGCGGCGATGATATTAAACGTCTAATGGCTGGCGGAGCTCAGATAGGCGATCTAGCAAAAGAGTTAGAAGCAGTATAATTTTCTAATAAGAAGAAGGATTTGTATCCTTTTTACTCTCATCGAATTTTTGATTTGTTAATTCTTTGAATTTTTTAACGTGAGCACCAGCAGCACCAGCTAATAAACGTACATCATTTGTAATTGTAACTAAATCAAATCCCCATCCAATAGCTTTAGCCGCATATTCAGGTGTGCCGCAATGAAGACAAGCAACTTTGTTATGTTTATGAGCAATTTCTAAAATTCTTTTTTTAGCCTCTATCATTTCAGGCTCTTGACGATCAAAACCTGGAACTAATTTACCCTGATTGAGTCCAATAGTTAGGTCAGCAGTTCCAATATAAACACCATCTAATCCAGGTGTAGAAACAATTCCCTCCAAGTTATCAAAAGCTTCTTGCGTTTCTATCATCGCAAGACAGAAGGTATTTGCATTAGCTTCATAAAAATAATTTGAACTAACAGTAAAGTTTGCTCTTGTCGGACCAAAACTTCTAATCCCAACAGGTGGGTATTTGCAATCTTGAACTAATTGTTCAGCCTGTTCTTTATTATTAATCATAGGACAGATTATCCCAAGAGCACCAGCATCCATTACTTTTGAAATTACTGCATGATCAAGTCCAGAGACTCTACAAATAGGTGTCACCCCACTGTACCTGATACCTTGAAGCATAGTTAAAAGATCGTTAAATCCTATCATGCCATGTTGGTAATCCACCGTTAGTGCATCATAGCCTTGTTCGGCCATAATCTCTGCTGTGAAGGAATTAGGAATAGATAAAAAACTATTTAATACTGGTTCCTTATTCGCCCATTTAGTTTTGACATTATTATTAATCATAGAGGGCCAAAGCATAGCTCAATCAACAATTATAACAAATAGTAATTAATAATTAATTAATGTGATTTAATTATTTATCTCTTCAAACTTTCCACTTTTGACAGATTTATAGGCAGTTTCTGCTAAGAGTAGAGCTTTTCTTCCATCCTCAAAATCAACGGATGGTTTTGTTTTATTGATTACTACCTCTGCAAAAGCAGTAATCTCGTTCATATAAGCTTCGTGATATCTTTCAATAAAAAAGTTTAAATAGGGCTCAGTAAGCTCAACGCCATCTCCTGAAAACTTTTTAAGTTCATGCGGTTTTCTATTATCACTAATTACCATTCCTTTGCTTCCGAATAATTCAACACGTTGATCATAACCATAGCTAGCTGATCTTGAATTATTAATATGGCACTGTTTGCCAGATGCGGTTTCCATAATCACCATAATGGTGTCACAATCTTTTAGTTCAGAACCAATCTTAGGTTCAACTAATGCTGTAGCTGTTGCAAATAATTTTACAGGTTCTTCACCTAACATAAATCTTGCTAAGTCAAAGTCATGGATGGTCATATCACGAAATAAACCACCTGATACTTTTAAGTAATCCCAACTTGGAAGTCCTGGGTCACGAGATGTAATAATACATTGATGTAATTCACCAATGTTGCCATCAAGTAATGCTTTCTTGGCAGCATAGTGACCAGGGTCAAATCTTCGATTAAATCCTAATTGAATTGGAACAGTATTTCCTTTTAGTCTTGCTGCACACTCATTTACTCTATTTATATCTAAGTCAATGGGCTTTTCACAAAGTACGGGTTTATTCGCAGCTACAGATTTTTCAATGAAATCAATGTGAGTGCTGGTTGGGGAAGCAACTAATATCGCATCAATTTCAGGGTTAGAAAAAATTTCACTCTCATTAGTAATAGCCGGGACGTTTAAATCTTTGGCAACTTTGTTAGCAAACTCAGTACTCACATCATAGACACAAGCTAGCTGAGTCATGGAATGATTGGCTACATTGAGAGCATGCATTTGACCGATGCGCCCACACCCTAAAACGGCAATATTTACTTTTTTCATTAGCAGACTTATAAACTAGAAATTTTAAAAATAAATAAAAAACAATTCATTTTCATCTTATTATTAGTATTATCCACTTTCAAACTTAGAGAGGGTATTTTCTATGAAAGCAAAATTAGGTATTGCCCCTATTGCCTGGTCCAATGATGATTTGCCAGAATTAGGAGGGGAGACAACACTAGAAACATGTTTGTCCGAGGCTAGGATGGCTGGTTTTTCAGGTATTGAAACAGGCGGAAAGTTTCCAAAAAAATCAGAAGACCTTGGTCCAATATTAAAAAAACATCAGTTATACTTATGTTCAGGTTGGTACTCAGGCACTGTACTTGACAATGAAGTTGAAAAAGAGAAAGACCAAGCGCTAGAACAATTAACTTTATTTAGAGATTTAAATGCCCCTTGTATGGTTTATGGCGAAACAGCAGGAACAATTCAAAATATCAGAAATGCCCCACTGAATACTAAAAGAAAAATCCACTCTGAAGATTTCAAGTCTTATGGAAAGAAATTAACAGAATTTGCAGAATTTTGTGCTGATTTTGGAATGCCAATTTCCTTTCATCACCACATGGGCACAGCCATCGAAACCGAAGAAGAATTAGATGCTTTAATGAATAATACGGGTGAAGCAGTAAATTTACTTTTTGATACCGGTCACATGACGTTTGCAGGTGGAAATTCAATTAACGTCATTAAGAAACATGCAAAAAGAATAACTCACTTTCATGCAAAAGACATTCGAGCTGAAGTGGTTAATAATTTAGATAGGTCAAAAGAAAGCTTTCTAGATGCAGTGTTAAAGGGAGCTTTTACCGTACCAGGAGACGGAAGTATTAATTTTAAAGAAGTTGTAAAAACTTTAGCAGAAAATCATTATGAAGGTTGGTTCGTAGTAGAGGCAGAACAAGATCCAGCGAAGGCAAATCC
>JAYPCO010000061.1:0-3310 GCA_038124765.1 Alphaproteobacteria bacterium
TGGTCACTCAATGCAATGATCATCGGTGAAGAGCTTGGCATTACATCAGCTAATGTGGATGAAATGAAGGGATCTGCTAACCCTGAAGTAAAAAGACTATTAGGTGTTGATGCTGGTTATGGCGCAATGTTAGGTCTAAGTGATGACTGGGCATATAATATTTTAAAGCAAGTAGGCAATTATGCTGAAAGTTTTGAAAGAAACGTTGGAATGGGTTCTAACATCGGAATTGCTAGAGGTTTAAATGCCCTCTACAAAGATGGTGGAATTTTATACGCTCCTCCATTTAGATAGAAACTTTCTTAGAGATGGGCATTTATTGCCCATCTCTATAATCTTTTTAATTATCTAATTTGATGCAAAATAATTTTATTAGAAAAATTATTTTTGACGAGAAATCAAGATCTTTACTAATTCAAACATTAACAATAGGTATTTTTGCTCTTGTTATTTATGAGTTAGTTCAACAGACAGCATATAATTTAGATAAAAGAGGCATTAGTTCAGGTTTTGATTTTTTAAATATGGCAGCTGGTTATGATATCAGCATCCGCTTAATTCCTTTTACCAGCGAGGATACCCATTTAAGAGCTTACTTTGTTGGTTTATTGAATACACTTTTAATTGCAGTTTGTGGTTGTTTTTTAGCAACTATCATTGGTTTTTTAGTGGGTATAATAAGACTTTCTTCTAATTGGCTTTTTAAAAATATTGCATATGTCTATGTGGAATTTACCCGAAATGTACCAGTACTATTACAAATAATCCTTTACTATAGTATTCTTCTGCATCTTCCTCAGATTAAACAGGCAATCGTTCTTTTTGATAATTTTTATTTAACTAATCGTGGTTTTTATATGCCTTCACCTATTTTAAAGGAGGGTTTTGGTATTGTCCTGGGGAGTTTTGGTTTAGCCATAGTGGCAACTTATTTCATAAAAAAATTTTTTCAAAGAAAACAAGAAAAAACTGGTAAACAGTATCCTGTTTTTTTAATTAACAGCGCATTAGTTATATTTACGCCAATTATTTTTTACTATATCACCGGAATGCCAATCGAATTAGATAGTCCAGTTTTAAAGGGTTTTAATTTTAAAGGCGGCATGGTAGTTCGACCAGAATTTTTGGGAATGCTTTTTGGTTTGTCAATTTATACCGCAGCATTTATTTCGGAAACGGTAAGATCAGGAATTATATCTGTATCAAAAGGCCAACGAGAAGCATCACAAGCTCTGGGTTTAAAAAATAATCTTGTTATGCGATTAATCATAATTCCACAAGCGCTTAGGGTTATAATTCCACCTTTAACTTCTCAATATTTAAATTTGACAAAAAACTCCTCTTTAGGAATTGCAATTGGTTACGCAGACCTAGTCCATGGTTTTGGTGGTATTTCTCTCAATCAAACAGGTCGAGCGATTGAGATTATGATGATTGTAATGTTAACCTATCTTACTATTAGTTTAATTATTTCTTTTTTTATGAATATGTATAATAAGGCAGTTCAGTTTAAGGGTAACGCATGAGCTCTTTAGTATTAAAAAACTTATCCCATAATAAACAATATAATTGGATAGTAAGAAATTTTTTCTCCACTTGGGTAAATACAATTTTAACAATAATTGCTTTAATTTTTTTATATAAAGTTGGGACGTTTTTTTTAGATTGGGCTATTTTTAGCGCTGATTTTAAAACAAATTTTCAAGGAGAAATTATTACTGATCGTACTTTATGCTCTAAAAATATAGCACCCGGAGAATATGGTGCATGTTGGACAATTATCTACGCTAGATTTGATCAGTTTATGTATGGCTTATATCCAGTTGAAGAAACATGGAGAGTAAATTTATCTTTTGTACTTTTGCCCTTTGCCATCATTGGTTTCTTATTTGATAAATTACCTTTTAGAAAATACTTTATTTATTTTACATTTATCTATCCCTTCATTGCATATTTTTTATTGTATGGAGGGCCCAATCTAACAATTGTTGAAACCAATAAATGGGGAGGTTTATTAGTCACTCTTTTTCTTGGAGTTACAGGTATAGGACTTGCATTTCCACTGAGTATTGTTTTGGCCTTAGGTAGACGATCCAATATGCCAATTATAAAATCTATTTGTGTTGTCTTTATTGAATTTATTAGAGGAGTTCCCCTTATAACCTTATTATTTACTGCAAATGTTATGCTACCGTTGTTTTTACCTGATGGTGTTAATCCAGATAATCTTTTACGAGCATTGGTCGCGGTTACTTTATTTCAATCGGCATATATGGCCGAAGCAATTAGAGGAGGACTTCAAGCTATTCCTCGGGGTCAAGTGGAAGCTGCACAATCATTAGGGCTTTCCTATTGGCAAACAACAAGAAAAATAGTTCTTCCACAAGCATTAAAAATTGCAATACCGCCTATTGTAAATACTTGTATAGGTCTTTTCAAAGATACTTCCTTAGTTTTAATTATTGGACTCTTCGATCTACTTGGTATTGGTAAGGCAGCCCTAGCTGATATGACTTGGACAAAACTTTATTATGAAGTTTATGTTTTTATTGCATTAGTTTTTTTTATATTTTGCTTTGGTATGTCTCGCTATAGTCTATATTTAGAAAAGAAATTAAAAACGGATAATAGTTAATGAGTGTTGAACAAGTAATACAACTAGAAAAAGTGAATAAATGGTACGATGATTTCCATGTATTAAAAGATATTGATCTAGTGGTTGATAAAGGGCAAAAGATTGTTATTTGCGGTCCTAGTGGTTCTGGCAAATCAACCATGATCCGTTGCATCAATCGATTAGAAGCTCACCAAGAGGGGAAGATAGTTGTTCATGGCACTGAATTAACTAATGATTTAAAAAATATCGATTTAATCAGAAAAAATGTAGGAATGGTATTTCAACAATTTAATTTATTCCCTCATTTAACAGTTTTGGATAACATTACTCTCGCTCCTATTTGGGTAAAAAAAATGCCAAAGCAAGAAGCAGAAGAAATCGCTATGTCATATTTGGAAAAAGTTAAAATTCCTGAGCAGGCAGAGAAATTCCCCGGACAGTTATCAGGAGGGCAACAACAGCGTGTTGCTATTGCTCGATCTCTAGCTATGAATCCAGATATTATGCTATTTGATGAGCCTACCTCTGCTCTTGACCCTGAAATGATCAAAGAAGTTTTAGATGTTATGATACAATTGGCTGAAGAGGGGATGACCATGTTAGTGGTAACGCACGAGATGGGGTTTGCAAAAACAGTCGCTGATCAAATGATTTTTATGGATGAGGGTAGAATAGTGGAACAAGCTACTCCAG
>JAYPCO010000062.1:0-3234 GCA_038124765.1 Alphaproteobacteria bacterium
CAAATTGAAGAACTTGATTACTCTCCCCCTTTCCAATTTGGACACCCTAAACAATTTGAATTGGCTAATCGCTTAACAGAAATATTTCCGGAAGGTATGGGCCACGTCTTTTTATCTAATTCTGGCTCGGAAGCAGTCGACAGTGCACTGAAAATTGCCCTAGCCTATCAACGCTCGCGTGGTCATGCTGCTAAAACAAGATTAATTGGTCGTGAACGCGGATATCACGGTGTAGGTTTTGGTGGTATCAGTGTTGGAGGTATGGTGAAGAATAGAATGTACTTTGGAACCATGCTTGCTGGTGTTGATCATCTTCGACATACTCATAACTTAGAACTTAATGCCTTCTCAAAAGGCCAACCACAACACGGAGCAGACTTAGCGAATGATCTAGAGCGTCTGGTTCAACTCCATGACGCCTCTACAATTGCAGCTGTGATAGTAGAGCCCGTTGCAGGATCAACGGGTGTGCTTCCACCGCCAGTGGGATATTTACAACGCCTTCGTGAACTTTGTACCAAACACGATATTCTTTTAATTTTTGATGAAGTGATTTCTGCATTTGGAAGATTAGGAAAAGCCACGGCGGCTGATTATTTTGGAGTTATTCCGGATATGATTACTTGTGCCAAGGGTTTAACTAATGCCACGATCCCCATGGGGGCAACGGTGGTTCAAGACTTTATCTATGAGTCGATGATGGAGCACGCCGATGCGCCGATTGAACTTTTTCATGGATACACGTATTCAGGTCACCCAGTAGCCTGTGCCGCTGCCTTAGCTACTTTAGATATCTACAAAGAAGAGGGTTTATTTGAAAACGCTGCAAAACAATCACCAGTTATTCAAGAAGCCGCTCATAGTTTAAAGGGTACAAAAAACGTCATTGATATTCGAAACATGGGATTAATTGCTGCTATTGAAATGGCCCCGAGTTCAGCCGGTGTCGGTGTTCGCGGCTTTCAGGTTATGAAAAAAGCTTGGGATATGGGCCTGATGGTCAGAGCGAATGGCGATACACTAGCCTTCTCTCCTCCTTTAATCGTCAAGGAAAATCATATTGATGAGATGTTTACGACAATAAAGAAGGCGATAGAGCTAGCAGACTAATTACATCTGTTGCACAACCCGTACCTAAGTTAAACCACCCTTGTGGTTGGTAAACTCCACAGATCATTAACCAGCGGTAAAAAAATACGACCGCAGGAACGACGACGATCGCATCAAATAAAAAGAGTATTACTGATACCAGTATTTTCATGGGTAAGTGTATTTTCATATAGGCTTTATAAAAGATACGAATAATTAAACCGGTGATAACCGTGGCTAGGAGTAAATACTGAGCATCTAAATGGGTTACAATAAATTCATAGTACATTTTTTTGTTTTATACTAATTAGTAAGTTTTAAAAATCTAAAAAATAAGTTTTTTCTTTTGCTGTAAGTTTTGATCAAAGTTATTTTTGGATAGATATTTTTGATAACCTTTTTTTAAATTTTTCCACTCCTTATCGATCACAGAAAACCAGGCTGTGTCTCGATTGCGACCCTTAACAATTGTGGCTTGTCGAAAAATACCTTCAAATTGAAATCCTAACCGCAGGGCAGATTTTTTAGACGACTCGTTACCATTATTACATTTCCATTCATAGCGACGATACCCCAAATCCTCAAAAGCATTTTTCATCATTAAATACATTGCCTCTGTTGCCTCCACCGTGCGCTGCAAGAGAGGGGAGTAAGTAATCCAACCCACTTCGATTGTCCCTATATCCGGATTAATTCTTAGGTAGGAGGCTACGCCTGTATATTTTTTATGTCTTTTGGAATAAATCGCATAAAAAAAACAATCCATCTTTTTTAAATAGTTTTTAAATTGAGTAATATTATGAAAAGGACCAGAAGGCATATACTTCCAAAGATCTCCTGATTGATCTAATTGGAAACACTCGTAAAGGTCCTGACTGTGTTTTTGAATATTTATTGGTTCTAAAATAACAAACTCCCCCTTTAGGAATTTCCTTTGGGGTAACTTTGATTTTTTAAAAGATACTATTTCACCTAACATTGCGGACCGATCATATATTTTTTAAAATTTAAACTACAAACAAATTTTTTTATTTGATTAGTTAAAAATATTGACTAAGTCCATATTTTTAATAACTTGTTTGAATGCTAACAGATATTGAAAAACTACTTAAATCAAAGGATTTGAGCCTGACTTCTGTTCGTCTAGCTGTTATCAAGGCAATTGAAGATCACCCCCACTCAGATGCAGATACTATATATAAGTATGTTCAAAGTGGGATTGCCACAACTTCCAAGCAAGCGATCTATAACAATTTAAGTGCCTTGGTGGAAAAAGGAATATTGAGAGAGATTAAACCCAAAGGGAGCTCCTCTCTCTACGAAACCAAGGTAGACGACAACCATCATCATCTAATCTGTCGAACCTGTCAGAGCGTGATGGATGTCGGATGTAAAAGTCATGCCCCGTGCTTAGAAATTCATCATGATCATGGATATCAAATCGACGAGGCAGAAATAGTATTTTGGGGAACATGCCCAACGTGTTCTTCACTTAATCAAAAAGGAGTAAATAATGAGTAAGTGCCCTGTGGCCCACGGTGGTCATACAAACATGGAGAAAGCCAATTCCGATTGGTGGCCTAAAAATTTAAATTTAGATATTCTTCACCAACACGATCAAAAAACAAAACCCTTCAATGGTTCATTCAACTATCGTGAAGAAGTAAAAAAATTAGACTACGCTGCATTAAAAGCCGACATGCTAAAGTTAATGACAGATAGTCAAGCTTGGTGGCCAGCAGACTGGGGTCACTACGGTGGATTGATGATCCGTATGGCTTGGCATAGCGCGGGTACGTATCGTGTGACGGATGGTCGAGGCGGTGGTGGAACCGGTGATCATCGTTTTGCTCCCTTAAACTCTTGGCCGGATAATGCCAACTTAGATAAAGCTAGAAGATTATTGTGGCCGATAAAAAAGAAATACGGCAACAAAATTAGTTGGGCTGATTTAATGATCCTAGCGGGTAACGTTGCTTATGAGTCCATGGGTTTAAAAACTTATGGTTTCTCCTTAGGGCGTGAAGATATTTGGCATCCTAATAAAGATATTAATTGGGGACCAGAGACTGAATGGTTAGATAAAAAAAGATACGCTGATAAAAACGATGAAACCTCTTTGATTAATCCTTTGGCTGCGGTGCA
>JAYPCO010000063.1:0-3172 GCA_038124765.1 Alphaproteobacteria bacterium
TTTGGTTTATCAGCTAAGCTTTTTGGAGATGAATAATAATAGTAATCTTGAAAATCAATTTTAGGAATGTTGAGCTTAGCCCAATTTGGGTGGGGTAACTTGTGAAAGACTTTAAAAGCATTTAATCTCCACTCTAACATCCACTCAGGTTCATTTTTTTGAGCTGAGATAAATTTAACTACTTCTTCATTGAGTCCCTTTGGGGGCTTAATCTCCTCCACATCAGTAGAAAAACCATATTTATACTCATTATTGCCGAGTTTATTAACTTGTTCGATTGTTTTTTGAGTAGCTGCCATAGGTCATCGATATATAAGATAAAGTATAGAAATATACAAGGAAATACGGCAAAAAGAGCCAATTAGTTCAATCTTTGACTAATAATTCCTCCGCCTAAAACTCTATCCTGATCATAGAGCACACAGGCCTGCCCTCTTGTAATTGCTTCAGCAGGTTCATCAAATTCAAACAAATATTGTTTTGATTTTTTGATTAATTTACCTTTTTTGGGCTCAGATAATGAGCGTATTTTTGCTGTGCAATCAATTTCCAATACATCCTGATTTAAATCAAAATCAGGCATTATAAAATTCAAATGATCCAATAACAAAGATTTTCCAAGTAATTGCTCTTTGCTTCCAACCACAATTTGGTTGGTTTCTTTAACTATGTCTACAACATAAAGTGGCTCTTCATTAGCAATTCCTATGCCTCTTCGCTGACCAATAGTAAAATTTTGAATTCCATCGTGGGTAGATAGTTTTTTGCCTTCAGTATTTACTATATCGCCTATTTTTTTTTGTGATTTTAAAAATTTCTTATAATCGCCGTCTGGGATGAAGCAAATATCTTGACTGTCTTTTTTATTGTAAACAATGAGTCCTAGATCTTCTGCAATTTTTCTGGTTTTTTCTTTTGAAATTTCGCCAAGAGGAAATCGAAGATAGTCAAGTTGTTCTTGGGTAGTAGAAAACAAAAAATAACTTTGATCTTTTGATTTATCCTCAGCGCGATACATGAAAGCGTTCGTTGTACTTCCTTTTCTTCGGATATAATGGCCAGTAGCCATGCAATCCGCTTCCAGTTTTTTAGCAAAATTCATTAAATCTCGAAATTTAACTGTTTCATTACATTTTACACAAGGGATAGGTGTTTCGCCATTTTCATAAGCATTAATAAAATAATCAATGACGTCTTGTTTAAAAGTTTTTTCATAATTAAATACATAATGGGGAATGTCCAATTTTTGCGCTACCCTTCTAGCGTCATATATATCTAATCCAGAGCAGCAAGAACCTTTTTTAGCAGAGTTAGTAGAGGTATATAATTGAAGTGTTATACCAATTACGTTATACCCCTCTTGTTTTAAAAGGCCGGCAGTAACTGAGCTGTCCACCCCTCCCGACATTGCTACCACCACAGTGGTTTCTGAGGCTTTTTTATTAAATCCTAATGAGTTCATTTATAGCTTGCTTTTATAACCTAAAATAATTTATGATCTCGTCTTTGATCATGCCAGAAGTATTTATACAAGGTGGCGAAGGGAAACTTCAAGCAAAATATGCGCCAAGTGAAGTAGAGAAACCCAACATCGCAATTGTACTCCACCCAAACCCGAAACATGGAGGTACCATGGATTCTAAGGTTAATTATGCTGCTTTTAAAGTTATGAAAGATGCTGGTTTTTCAACTTTAAGAATAAATTTTCGAGGCGTTGGCAAGAGCGATGGTGCATTCACAGAAGGTGAAGGCGAATTAAATGATGCGAGTGTTTCCTTAGATTGGTTACAAAAAAAGAATGAAGATTTCCGTTCCTGCTGGATAGTAGGTTTTTCTTTTGGTGCATGGATTGGTTTTCAAACTTTGATGAGAAGACCTGAAGTAGACGGCTTAATTCTTATCGCACCGCCAGTCGGAATGTATGATTTTAATTTTTTATCCCCTTGTCCTATTAAAACTCTTATTATCAGAGCTGAACAAGACGAAATTGTTAAAAAAGAAAATTTAAAAGATTTCTATGAAACCTTTAAAAAGCAAAAAAATGCAGATGTCTCGATGGAAACAATTTCAAAGTCGAACCATCTATTTGAAGGTAAACTAGAACCTTTAATGCAAACGATGTCCAAGTACATCAATAAGCATAAACTTTAGCACTTCTCTCCTAAATAAATCTCCTTTTGAACTCCAGTTGTCGAGGGATAAGTAGATTGTTTTTTCAATAAATATCGAATTGCAAGTAATGCCATACCTTGGGATTCTATATAGTCGCCGTCTAGATCAAATTCATCAATTGAATGAACATTTTTAAAATGTTTTCTAAATAAATTCTGTAAAGTTAAATTTTTTCTGCCACCCCCACATAAAATAAATGTAGCACTCGTATCGGAAACTACTTGTTGTATCGATATGGGAATAATTTCTAAAAGACTATTGATTATATTCTCAATACTATCCATCGATTGTAATTTATTTAAGTAATGGTGAAAATAATTCCTATCAAGTGTCTTTGGAAGGGATCTCAAAAAAAACTTATCTTTTAATAAAAGCTCAACAATTGAGTCATTTACCTTACCTTTGCTTGAGATAACACCATCTTCATCCATTTCAAAATTATATTTTATTTTAATAAAATCATTTATAAGAGCATTTCCAAAAGAAGTATCGCCAGCAATAATTCCATTTTTATTAATAATCGTTATGTTTGTAACACCTCCAATATTGACAAAAACAGCATTATCCTTTTGTAATGTCTTGTAAATTATTTGATGATACACAGGAATGATGGGAGCGCCAAAGCCCCCATTCAATAAATCATTTTTTCTGAAATTACAGATAACAGGGATTGATTTATTTAAATTTAATTTTTTATCAAATAGTTGAATAGATATTTTAGTTTTTTCATCATGAAATAAAGTTTGCCCATGAAGACCAATGACATCCACATTGTGCTTATGAGAATTTAAAAATTGTTGAATAGCCTGCGAATATTCTTTTGATAGCAGTATAGTAATTTTAGGGTCCAGCATGTACCCCTGTTTAATGATCGTGTAAAGTTGATTTTTTAGTTCCTTTGAATAGGGTTGAAAATAATTCAAGATTTCCTCTGAATAGGTCTCACCATCTGATCGAATTAAACTTAAATCAATCCCATCTAAAGAGGTTCCTGACATAC
>JAYPCO010000064.1:0-3142 GCA_038124765.1 Alphaproteobacteria bacterium
GCAAGCAAAGTTATCCATTTTAAAAAAATATTTATTTTGTTTACCTATTTCATTATTTTACTCTCATCTATTTTAGGATTTTTAGTTGTCAACAAAAAGATCACACCCTTATTTAAAAGCCAAAGGATAGTTGAAAAAATTGTTAATCGTTTTATTCAGCTTTGTTCTTTTATAGCTATTCTTGTTACGCTTGGAATATTCCTGTCATTAGTATTCGAAACTATTCAGTTTTTTGGATATGTTAACCCGCTTGATTTTTTATTAGGGCTAAACTGGAACCCTAACAAAGCGTTTGTCATTGATAGTGCTGAGCAAATTGACAAAGCAGTTTTAAAAGATGCATTCGGCATTATCCCGTTAATGGGAGGAACATTGCTAATTGCATTTCTGGCAATGATGGTCGCTATTCCCTTGGGACTAATGTCTGCTATTTTCATGGCTGAGTATGCATCTAAAAAAGTAAGAGATATTTCAAAGCCTGTTATAGAAATACTCGCTGGTATCCCAACAGTTGTTTATGGTTTTTTTGCAGCCTTAGTGGTTGCCCCTAAAATCGTAGATATTGGATCTTTTATAGGCATAGAAGTTTCTTCCGAGAGCGCTTTAGCTGCAGGCTTAACTATGGGAGTAATGATTATCCCCTTTGTCTCATCGTTATCAGACGATGTCATTGGAGCTGTGCCTCAAAGCCTGAGGGAGGGGTCGTATGCTTTAGGCGCAACCAAATCTGAAACTATAATAAAAGTCGTTCTTCCTTCTGCGTTACCCGGGATAATCGGATCTTTTTTATTGGCCATATCTCGAGCTATTGGAGAAACGATGATCGTTGTTATGGCAGCGAGTCTTCAGGCAAATTTAACAATTAACCCTCTAGAGCCCGCAACCACCATAACAACCCAAATTGTTACGGCGCTTACTGGGGATACAGAATTTGATAATCCAAAAACATTAGTTGCCTTTGCTTTAGGTCTGACATTATTTTTTGCTACTTTATTTTTAAATTATTTTGCTTTGAGAATTGTAAAAAAATATCGAGAACAATATGAATAGATATAATCAAAGAAAAAACTCAGAAAAAAGATTTAGATTATACGGCGTCATCGCTATTTCTATGTCTCTGATTTTTGTTTTAATTTTGATGTTTAATATTTTTAAAGCTGGACTGGGAGGGTTTTATAAAACTGTATTTACAATCCCGTTTCATTTTGATCAAAAGCTATTAAAGTTAGAAGATCACCCCTCATCAGAACAAATTCAAAAAGCATCTTTTCGAAAATTGATAGCCTATAATTTTGATTTAATCTTTTCCGGGCATTCAAAAGAGGAGATGAAAGATATTAATAAAATTTTTTACCGTAAATTTGATCAGGAACTCCAACAATATCTCATTGATAATCCTGATGACTTAAATAAAACTGTAAATGTATCGCTTACAGCTTCGACGGATATTGATCAAATCCATAAGGGCAATTTCGATCGTACGATCCCTGAAAAATTTAGGAAAGTGAATGATTTTCAGTTAAAAATTTATGATGACTTATTAGAAAAAAATCAAGTAGAGACAAAATTTAATAAGGTTTATTTTACAACAGGTGACTCCCGTGACCCTGAATCGGCAGGGGTGGCAGGATCAGTAATGGGCTCTTTATTTACCATTTTAATTTGCTTCTTATTAAGCTTTCCTGTAGCAATTTTTGCTTCTATTTATTTAGAGGAGTTTGCCAAGCCAGGTAAAATTACTGATTTAATTGAAATAAATATTAACAATCTAGCGGCTGTTCCTTCCATAATATTTGGTCTACTTGGATTGGGCATTCTATTAAATTTCTTTGGTCTCCCTAGATCAACCTCTTTGGTTGGAGGAATAGTGCTATCTTTCATGACACTGCCAACTATTATTGTTGCATGTAGGGCATCATTGAGAGCCGTTCCCCCTTCAATAAGAGAGGGTGCTTTAGCTTTAGGCGCAACGAAAACACAAGTAGTCTTTCATCATGTTCTGCCCTTAGCTATGCCTGGAACCCTAACAGGGACAATCATTGGTTTGGCCAGAGCATTGGGAGAAACCGCACCTTTGTTAATGATTGGAATGGTAGCTTTCATAATTAACGTACCAACAAGCCCCTTAGAACCAGCTGTAGGCATGCCTGCACAAATTTATTTATGGTCTGAAAGTGCAGAGAGAGGTTTTATTGAAAAAACCTCATCGGCAATTATTCTACTTTTATTATTTTTAATAGTAGTTAATTTTCTTTCAGTATATTTTAGAAAGAAATATGAAAAAAAATGGTAAACGCAATAACAACTGAAAATGTCAATGTTTATTATGGCGATAAGCAAGCTATTAATAACATCAGTTTAAATTTTTTAAAAAATAAAGTTACTGCCCTCATTGGACCCTCAGGATGTGGTAAATCAACTTTTTTAAGATGCATCAATCGTATGAATGATGTAATTGAAATTTGTAAAGTCGAGGGAAAAATTTCTTTAAATGGAATTGACGTCTACAGCAATCAAATCGAAGTTGAACAATTAAGAGAAAAAATTGGAATGGTTTTCCAAAAGCCTAACCCATTCCCTAAGTCAATTTATGATAACGTTGCCTATGGCCCCAGAATTCATGGATTTACAGATAAAAAAGAAGAACTTGATGAAATTGTTATCACCTCGTTGCAAAAAGCAGGGTTATTTGAGGAAGTTAAAGACAGATTAAATGACTTAGGCACTGGACTCTCGGGAGGACAACAACAAAGGTTATGTATTGCAAGAGCGATTGCTATTAAGCCGGAAGTAATCTTAATGGATGAGCCATGTTCTGCGTTAGACCCAATAGCCACATCGATTATTGAAGAATTAATTACAGAGCTAAAAGAGAGTTACACAATCATAATCGTGACCCACTCTATGCAACAGGCCGCACGCGTTTCTGATAAAACAGCTTTTTTTCATCTAGGAAACTTGATTGAAGAGGGAGATACTTCTAAAATATTTACAAAACCTGACCATCAAAAAACAAATGACTACATAACTGGAAGATTTGGATAAAAATGAAACACGCTGATAAACATTACGAAGCACAGTTAATTGAAATAAATGAGAGTCTGGTTAAAATGGGCTCCATTCTTGAGCAGCAATTTGCTGG
>JAYPCO010000065.1:0-3095 GCA_038124765.1 Alphaproteobacteria bacterium
AGAAATAACTGATTTTGGGGTTTCAGACTGGTTTAATGATTTAAAATTAATAATTAATAAACTAAAAATAAACAAACCTATTTTGATTGGAAGTAGTATGGGTGGTTGGGTTGCAATGAGCTACGCTCTGCATTACCCTATAAAAGTTTCAAAACTTATTGGCATAGCTCCAGCTCCGGACTTTACTACTGACCTTCTTTGGAAAAAATTTACAAAGCAGCAAAAATTAGCAATTAAAAATAAAAAAATAATAGAAAATAAAATTGATAAGAGCTTTAGTTATTTTTATTCTCTTAATCTATTTAAAAATAGTAAAAATAAACTATTAAAAAATAATAAAAAAATTTTTAGAGGCCAAACAGTACTCTTTCATGGTAGTCAAGATAAAACAGTACCTCTTGATTACAACAAGGGCTTAATTTTTAAAAAAAATTTTATGAACTTAATGATGATCACGATTAAAGGTGCTGATCATAGCATGTCGGATAACGACAGTCTTCAAACTATAATCAAATTTATTTAAGCTATTTTTGAACTACTTGTAACAGTAAATTCTAATTTATTTAGAACTTCATCAGGAACTACATGAATAATCTTGGAGCTTTCTCTTTCAAAGTTTTCTATTAGATATTCTGCTCTCTTGGATTTGGTCTCTTTATAAAAATCTTTTAATAAAATTAATAAGTGATTCTTCCATTCAGGATTAAATAACTCGTAAGTGCTAATTGTGTCTTTATTTAACATATCATCAATATTTTTTTGATCGTTATAAATAAATGCAGAACCGCCTGTCATACCAGCGCCAAAATTATCTCCTATATTACCAAGAATAATAGCAGTTCCTCCTGTCATATATTCACATCCATTTGCACCACATCCTTCAACGATAGCTAATGCACCAGAATTTCTTACACAAAATCTATCACCTGCTTGACCGGCTGCATAAAGAGTACCAGCAGTGGCACCATACAATGTAACATTTCCAATAATCACATTTTCGTGACTTGGTTGAGTAAATGAATTTCTAGGTTGAACAATAATTTTACCCCCTGAAAGCCCCTTACCTACATAATCATTTGCATCGCCAAATACTTTGAGAGTTAGCCCTTTCACAGCAAAAGCACCTAAAGACTGTCCGGCAGAACCACGTAATTTTAGTGTGACATGATCCTCAGATAGGGTGCTCATTCCATAATTTCTTGTAATAAATGATGATATTTTTGTTCCTATAGTCCTTAGAGTATTCTGAATATTATAGGTTAATTCAATTTTCTGGCCTTTGTTAATAAATTCTTTTCCATCTTTTTCGAACAAATCATCTAATGTACTAGGTACTTCGTTTCTTTTCTTTTCAGAATGGTAGTCGTAATTTTTACCACTATCAATTTTTGTAAGTATTGGATTCAAATCTAAATTATCTAAATCATTTGATCCATAATGAGTTTGAGATAGTAGCTCGGTCTTGCCAATAATATCTTTGAGCGATTTGTAGCCTAAAGAAGCTAAAATTTCCCTAACCTCTTCTGCTATGAAAGAAAATAAATTTACTACCTTTTCAGGTGTCCCGCCAAATCTTTCACGCAATTTTTCATCTTGTGTACAAACTCCAACTGGACATGTATTTGAATGGCATTGTCTAACCATAATACAGCCCATGGCGACAAGTGAAGCGGTTCCTATTCCATACTCTTCAGCACCTAAAATAGCTGCCATCACAATATCTTTACCAGTCTTGATCCCACCATCTGTTCTCAGAATAACTTTATCTCTTAACCCATTTAAAGCTAATATTTGATGTACCTCGCTGATACCAAGCTCCCAAGGGAGACCAGCGTATTTAATGCTTGATTGTGGACTTGCACCCGTTCCACCTGAGTGCCCTGAAACTAAAATAACATCAGCTTTCGCTTTAGCTACACCAGCAGCAACTGTTCCTATTCCCGATTGAGCAACTAGTTTAACACATACTTTTGCTAATGGATTTATTTGTTTTAAGTCATAAATAAGTTGAGCTAGGTCCTCAATTGAATAAATATCATGATGTGGGGGTGGGCTGATTAAAGTCACGCCTTTTGTGCTATGTCTTAACCTAGCTATTAAATCTGTAACTTTAAAACCTGGTAATTGTCCGCCCTCTCCTGGCTTAGCGCCTTGTGCTATTTTTATTTCTATTTCACTACAGTTATTAAGATATTCTGCGGTTACGCCAAATCTTCCACTTGCAACTTGTTTAATAGCTGAACTAGGGTTGTCTCCATTTTCTAGTTGTTTATATCTGCTAGAGTCTTCGCCGCCCTCTCCACTATCTGACTTAGAGCCAATTCTGTTCATTGCAATCGCAAGAGTTTCGTGGGCTTCTGGACTTAAAGCGCCAAGGGATATTCCTGGTGAAACAAAACTTTTTCTTATCTGAGAGATACTTTGGACAGTATCGATATTTAATGGGGTTTTAAGAGTATTAAGCTGTAATAGATCTCTTATATGAATAGGCTTTGAGGAATATATTCTGCTTACATATTTTTTATATAAATTATAAGAGTCTCTTGTTACAGCCTCTTGAAGCATATGTATTGAAGCACCTTCATATGCATGCAATTCACTATTAGCTCTAAAACGGTATTCTCCACCAATATCTAAAAGGGCATCTTTACTTTGAAATGCTATAGTATGTTGCTTTCTAATTCGTTTTTCCAAGCCCTCCAACCCAATACCAGAAATTCTAGATGACATTCCTGGAAAAAAACTCTCTACCATACTCCTGCTTAGACCAATAATTTCAAAATTTTTTCCACCTCTATAAGAGCTAATAATGGAAATTCCCATTTTACTTATTATTTTTCTGAGGCCTTTTTCAATCGCTTTTTTATAGTTAGTAGTTAATATTTTAAAATCTAAATTTTTATATATATTTTTATTTAGGCGATCATTAATTAGATTTTCAACTAAAGACGCATTTACAGTTGTCGCCCCAACTCCTATTAGAACTGCAAAATAGTGAACATCAAAACATTCTAAGGATGAAACATTTAAAGATGTAAAGGTTCTTAAATTATTTTTAACTAAATAACTATGTACAGCACTTGTTGCTAAAATCA
>JAYPCO010000066.1:0-2932 GCA_038124765.1 Alphaproteobacteria bacterium
AAGCAATCAATAAAACACAAATAATAGCAGCAGTTAACATGGTTTCATTTTGCAGTAAAGTGAGAAGTACTCAAGTTTAAATTAAGTTTTAAACAACTCACTACTTAGATCTTTAATATCTTGATTCCAAAATACTTCTTTTTTTATTCTTTCAAAATCTATATTAAAAACAGTTGCCATGGCAGAGGCATAAACCGATCGAGCATCAATTGTACTTTGTAGATCTCTTCCTTCAAAAAGACTATTTTGTTTAAGACTAGGCCAGTCTGTATAAATTTGTCTTTTTTTAATCAAACCCCCTGCCATTAAAATTGCGCTACCATAACCATGCTCTGTTCCTCGACCAGAATTTTCACTGACTGTCCTACCAAACTCAGTCACAGTAAGAATGATGGTATTGTCAAAAGATTCTTTAAGGTGTTGCCGAAGAGTTGAAATTACTGTATCCACCTCAGCTAAATGTTCAGCATGCTTACCATTAATATCTCCTTGTGCAGAGTGAGTATCAAATCCTTCGATATCAAAAACAGCAACATTGGGACCCAAGGGAGAGTTAATAGTTTTAGCCGCCACTTTAGATAAAATATGGAGGTTTTTATAATTAATTTGCATTGAAAGTGGGCGATTTAAAATTAGATCAATATTCTGAACCAACTCCTCCTCGTTATGTAATTCATAAATTTCTTTGATTTGCTCTAAGACAACTGTAGCAGGAACTCGAAGATCTGTTGGGTAAAAATTATTGTTATTATTTGCACCACGCAAAATGAGCGGCATGGGAAGCGCTAAGGCCAAACTATTAAATCTATTGTCTGAAAGTCCTAGCCCTCGGCCCAACCAACCTGTTTTAGTGGAATAGGGAGTTAGAGATCCTGTTTCCATTAAGTCTTGTCCCTCAAAGTGGGATCTACCTGTATAAGGAATGCTAGTTGCATGGATCACCGATGCTTGGTTATTTTGAAAAAGTTCATGAAAAGTTTTTAGTTTGGGATGAAGTGCAAAATCCGATGTAAGCGGCAGTGTATTTTCAATAATGATATTTTTTCTTAAACTTTTTAAGGCAGGGTCTGAGATGACGGGAACCGCGGTTAATCCATCCATTCCCCCTCTCAACAAAATAACTATTATATTTTTTTTATTGATACTATCAGCAAGCCCAGGTAAAGGCATACCACCAAAGAAAAGCGTTGCCAGTCCTCCTTTTAAAAAACTTCTTCGAGTGCAGTTCATACGCGAAGTACCTCAGGTCTATTTAAGAATATTGTAAACAAATCTGATGTTATTCTTTTTATTGAGAATAAATCTTTAATGATCTCTTCGCCGTTATCAAAGTTTTTGTAAACCACTGACTCAAAATATTCTTTGATATTACTTTTTTTCTTATGAGAGTAATCAACATCATCATAGAAAATTTTTGCATAAGCAAGTCGTCGAATAGTCATTTCGGGTGAAATCCACTCTTTTTCTTGATCCATGTAACCATTGGGTTGTTTAAAGATAAAAGGATGATGCCCTAGATCTTCCATCGTGTGAGAAATTTCATATTGAGCCCTTGGCCAGGTGTCAAAATCATGGTTCCAAAAGTTTTTCTCACTTAAAAGGTATTGTATATCAAGCATTTTAGCAGATTGCAGAAGCCAAGTCTCAGGCATTAGATATTTACGTTTATACTGGGGATTATTATATGCCAATTCTACAACTGCCTTATGAATAGCCGGGAGTTGACCTTTAGATGCATTCCATGCACGGATAACATATTCAACCATGTCAGGTGTGGGGTTATCATCAATAAAGTACCTACAAAGCTTATGAGAGATAAATTTTTTACAATGCATAGAATTACATAGATCGTCAATGACTTGAAATAATTCGTCCTTGGGTGAAACTGGACTGTCTTTGGTATTATAAATTTTTCCTAAAATATTTTTTTCTCCTGGTTCGTGGTAAAAGGAGTCAAATTGAACAGGATTCTTCCAATCAGGGTAATCTTCTTTTCGATATTTTGGTCTCCAGCCTGACATGACCTTTGCAAGCTCTATGACATCTTGCTGTGTGTAACCTGCATTAGGGGAAACCGTATGTAATTCTAATAATTCTCTTGCATGGTTTTCGTTTAACGCTGCTTGCCCTGCTCTTTTATAATCTCCATGTGATTTTTTTTTTCTTACATAGGCAGAGTTGGGACCAATACTCCTCTCATTATCGAGTGATTTTAACATAGCAAATCCCGTTGTTGCCTGTTTAACCAAATCGTTAAACGAACCTGTTAAATTTTTTCGAATAACCTCTCTTTGATAAGGTCCGATAGCGTGATCTCTTAATGTATTAGTATTAATAACTGCAAAATGATTTGTCCAAAAATGATACATACGCTCAAATACAGGCTGATTAGATGTCAATGCTGCTTTGTGACGAATTTGTATTTCTAACGGATGATAAAAACCTGTACCAAATTTATTCCAATTTTTTTGGCGTGCCTCCTCGTACTCAACAGCACTATGTTTGAACTTAACCGTTAGTTGATCTTCAACTTCACGCATCTTACTAAAAAATTCTAATTGCTGATTTAAAGATGGTGCGTTCATTAAATCTATATCTTGCACTGTATCTAGTTGAGAGAGGGCCCACCCAAGAGGGTCTGAGGGAGTATTTTCGTTTAAACCTAAACCAAAAGCAATTTTACGATAAAAGCCCTTAGACATATATCAATCATAAGAAAAAATTAGAAAGATAGAAGAATTGATTAAAAAATTATTGATTTATAGCCATTCTACACGAAACATAGCCTCATTTCTTCTCAACCAAGGCGGTGTGAAAGGGCCATTGTAAGTCGCTTTAATAGCAGGGCTAAGAATTTGAATACCACTTTTATTGAGCTCCTGTTTCAAAATTTCAGATTTTTTTTCAAAGTTGCGATCTGAGGCAAAACCCG
>JAYPCO010000067.1:0-2924 GCA_038124765.1 Alphaproteobacteria bacterium
GATATGGGCTTGATTAACATCCAAGCTGTCGGTTTCTAAATCAATAGCAATCGCTTGTTCAGAGTGCAGTGTTTGTAAATAATCGATTATTTCTTTGGATGATGTCAGCGATTTAAAGTCTAATTTCTTTTTGGATGCATGGGGCTTTGTTTCATGCAACGACGTTCTAATTAAAGATTTAAATTCATATTTTTTAAAAAAATCATTTAACTCAGGGGAGTCATCAAATTCTTTCAGTTGCTCAATGGGGATAGGCAATTCTAAATCATTTTTTAAAATCACCAGTTGGTGGCTGATTTTGGCAGAATCTTCATGTTCATGGATAAGATTTTTAATCCGCACATTGGCAATTTGATCTTTTTTTGCTAAGAGTTCTTCAAAAGTACCAAATTCATTGATTAATTTAGCCGCTGTTTTAGGGCCAATCCCTGGAACCCCTGGAATATTATCTACGCTGTCTCCGATCAGCGCTTGTACATCGGTGATTTTATCTGGACCAACGCCAAATTTTTCTAAAACTCTAGCTTCATCAATTTCCACATTCTTCATGGGGTCCATGATACGTGTATTATTCGATAGGAGCTGAAAAAGGTCTTTATCCGAACTGTATACCGTGGTGGGAATTTTGTTATCCTCGCCGTATTTAACATAACTGGCGATGATATCGTCTGCTTCAAAATCTTTTTTTTCAATCACATCCAGTCCAAAAGCCTGGATCGCTTCTCGAATAATTCCAAATTGGGGGATTAAATCTTCTGGTGCCTCTGATCGGTTAGCTTTGTACTCGGCATACAGAGTATTGCGAAATGTATTTTTGCCGGCATCTAGAATAATTAATATTTTATCGTGGGGGTGTTCTTCGATTAGCCTGAGCATCATGTTGCAAAATCCATAGACAGCATTAGTAGGAATGCCCTTAGAATTATTCATGGGGGGCAGCGCATAATAGGCCCGGAAGATATACCCTGAACCGTCAACTAATATAAGGCGAGACTCAGGCATACAAAGAGAATAACAAAGATTAGTGTGCTAGGCTATTCTTTAGGTGCGTGTTTGTTGAGAATTCTTTGAAGGGTACGACGATGCATTTTAAGTCTACGTGCCGTCTCAGAGACATTGCGATTGCACTGCGTAAACACTCTTTGGATATGTTCCCAACGTATACGATCAGCAGACATCGGGTTCTCCGGTGGGGGTGGTAAAGAAGAGGATGTCGAGGACATTAAAGATTTCTCGATATCATCCACGTTTGCCGGTTTCGTTAAGTAGTCATCTGCTCCCAGTTTAACTGAAGAAACAGCTGTTGCAATATTTCCATAACTAGTCAGCATCACTGTACGACATTGTGGGTTTTGTTCTTTAATAACTTTAATGACGTCTAAGCCCGAGCCGTCTCCTAATCGTAAGTCGACGATGGCATAATTAAAAACACTCCCCGCTAAAACTTCTAAGGCTTCTTTTTTAGATCCCGCAGCTGTAACAATAAAATCTTTTCTTTCGAATGACGTTGTTAGTCTCTCTCTAAAGGGTTTGTCATCCTCAATAATAAATAAGGTTTTTTCTTTAGTCGAATTTGTGTCTAAATCTGCCATGTTACGATTACTTCTGCTCCGTTATTATTTTGTACGATGATTTCTCCATTAAGATTTTCGATCATTTGTTTCGTTATAAATAAGCCTAAACCCATGTTCACACCCGTTTCGGGTCTGCTAGAATAGAATGGTTTTCCAAAATTTGCTATAAACTTTTTATCAAATCCTGGCCCATCATCGCGAATTTTGATGTGATAAGAGTCCTTCTCTACTTCTGCAATCACTAAAATTTGTTTATTTGCAAAGCTAATAGCGTTTTTAATAATATTGTTCATCGCGATATTCAGCTCTGGTGTGATAGTAATGATAATATTTTTTGATAAGGAATTGGATCGATAATCTAATTTAATATTTCTATAATTTTGAGCAAATTGTTCACATAGCGATTGAGGATAAGCATCTAACGACAAGGTACTTACTTCTTTTGCCATCTCCTTGCTCTCAGGGTTGGTTGATAATTCCTTTAAGATTTTTTTTAAACGATCCAACTCTACTTTGAGGGTATTAATGTCTTGTCCATATTTTTCTTTTAAAGAGGCATCCTGATCAAAATCATTCACAATTAAATTAATGGTATTCAACGGCGTGCCCAATTCATGAACAGCCGCGGCTGCCAGTCCGCCTACCTTCAATAGTTCTTTTTCGTTTTGGAGTTGTTGGCTTGCTAGCTCATAAGCGCTTTGCGTATTTTTATAATTTAGAGAAAAGTAATAGAGATAAAAAACTATAAAGATACTACTTAAAAATAAGGAGATCATAATAGCTAAGCTGTAATTAAAATTTATGTTGGGTTTTACCAGGGGCGGTAGATCGATATAAAAATTAAAAAGAAGAGCATAACAAACTAAAGCTATACTCAAGATAACAAGAATGCGTTCGATACTTAAGTAGGATGCGGCTATAGCGATAGGTGCTAACAAGATAAATATAAATGGATTGGTGTAGCCTCCGTTAAACGCAATCAAAAAAGATATTTGTAAAACATCAAAACATAAAAATAAAAAAATTTGTTTTTCTGAAAAAATTTTATTTCCTTGATTAAGTAAATAATAAGAAAGCCCTAGGCTGAGGAGGAGCATTAATGCTATCCCCCATGACCCAATGATGACTGTTTGAGAAAAATCAAAAAAATATTGAGAGAGAGCAAGCGTAATTGCTTGACCCGCGAAAGCAATGGACCTAATGAGTAAAAAATCTGATGAATTTACAAATAGATATTTTCTATTATTTTTCAACCTAGATGTCTAAGTTTGCAACCTTTATAGAGTTGTCTTGGATAAAATTCTTACGATCAGTGACGTCATCTCCCATCAGCATGATTAATTGGCGTTC
>JAYPCO010000068.1:0-2791 GCA_038124765.1 Alphaproteobacteria bacterium
AAATGCTGGATAGGAATAAAAGATCATGGCGCCTACTGCAATGGAGTTAAGTTAAAAAAATCTCAATCAAATTTACCTTTAAAAGATTTGTTTTTTAGTTCCTGTGGTATGACTGCTTTTCAAACAAGCTCTAAAAATAAAAAATATAATGCTCTTGCAAAAAAAGTTAAATATGTGACTTTGGGTGGCGATTGTGTTCAGTACGGGCTTCTTGCTGAAAAAAGAATTCCAATGGTGGTTGAGTCATATCTAAAACCTTTTGATTATTTACCTTTAGTGAACCTCATTGAAGAAACAGGTGGAATCATCACTGACTGGAAAGGAAAAAATTTAAATTTTCAATCCAATGGTGACGTGGTGGCTTGTATATCCAAAAAAGCCCATCAACAGTTTCTTAAAATTTAAGTCTAGTATTTCCCGTTAATACAATTTGCAATTAATTCTTCGAATTTTGAATCGGTCATTTCAACTGGATTACCACCGGTGCTAGGGTCTTCTTGAGCAAGTGGGGCTAATTTAACTTCATCCCCCGGTTTTACACCCATATCTTTTAAAGTTTCAGGAATTTCCATTTCTTTCTTTAAATCAATAACCCAATTAACAATACCCTCAAACCCCCCGCTAATTCCTAAGAAGTTAGCAAGTCGTTTGAATTTTTCCTCAATAGCAGGTCTATTGTAATTCAAAACAAAAGGCATCACTGTGCCATTCGTAGTGCCATGGTGTGTATGATATAAAGAATTAACTGGGTGAGTAATAGAATGTATTGCTCCTAAGCCTTTTTGAAAAGCTGCTGCGCCCATCATCGATGCTACAAGCATATGGGCACGTGCCTCAATGTTCTTACCATTATGATAAACTTCTTGGATATTCTCTTTAACTAAACGCAGCCCCTCTAAGGCAGTTCCCTCTGCCATGGGGTGATAAAAAGGAGAGGAATACGCCTCTAAACAATGAGCCAATGCATCCATGCCAGTTCCCGCAGTAATCCCTTTGGGTAAATTGACAGTGAGTGAAGGGTCTAGTATTGCAATTTGGGGCAACATTTTAGGGTGAAAGATAATTTTCTTCTTATGGTTTTCTTCATTTAAGAAAACACCTGCCCTACCTACTTCAGAGCCAGTTCCAGCTGTTGTAGGGATAGCAATAATAGGTTTAATTTTTGATGAATCAGCTCTTGTCCACCAATCACCAATATCTTCAAAATCCCAAAGCGGTCTAGATTGATGAGCAAGAAACGCAATACCCTTGCCAGCATCCATTCCCGATCCACCTCCGATAGCAATGACACCGTCGTGACTACCTTCTAAAAAAACTTTTACGCCGTTTGTAACATTCGATCCTGTTGGGTTACCCTGTACATCAGAATAGACACTTGTTTTTGCACTTAATGAATTGTTAATTTGATCAATAATTGGAGTTTGAAGAAGTCCAGGGTCAGTAACAATTAATGGATTTTTAATACCTAAAGCATCACAAGCTTTTTGTATTTCTGAAGATCTGTTAGCTCCAAACCAAACTGTAGTTGGATAATTCCAATTCATATTTTGCATTTTTTTCTCCTTATTTATCCTCTTTCAAAGTAACGACGATGTTCCCAATCATTAACTGATTTATCATATTCCGATTGTTCCCACTCTGCGGCATGAATGTAATGCTCTAATACATCTTTTTCAAATATATGGGGAAGAAGTTTTGATTTTTTTGCTAAATCTATTGCCTCTCGAAGATTACCGGGAACACTTTTAGCTTTTTTATTTTGATAAATATTTCCTGAGAGCGGTTCATCTAATTCAAGTTTATTCTCAATTCCATATAAGCCTGCCTGAATAAGCCCTGCAAAAGCCAAATAAGGGTTTACATCCGCCCCGGGGACTCTGCATTCAATTCTGATAGAACTTCCATGACCAGCAAGTCTAAATCCTGCTGTTCGGTTGTCTACCGCCCAGCCAGCTGTTGTAGGAGCAAAAGAGCCTTCCTGAAATCTTTTATAAGAATTTATATTAGGAGCAAAAAATATAGATAAATCTCTTAAGAATAAAATTTGACCTGCGATATAACTCTTAAAAATCTTAGACATCCCCAACTTATCTCCGTGATCAGCAAAAACATTTTTTTTTGTTTTGATATCAAATAGAGAATTGTGAATATGACATGAACTACCACAAGCATCTGATTTATACTTTGCCATAAAACTAGCTGCTCGATTATGTTTAAAAGCTATTTCTTTAACTGCATTTTTAATAAGAATATGATTGTCAGCCATATTGAGCGCATCGGTAAAAACCACATTAATTTCTTGTTGACCTGGGGATGCTTCACCTTTTGTACATTCAACATAGATGCCACTACCTAATAAACCATTTCTTAATTCTTGATTAAACCCCTCTTCTTTAGTTGTTTGGAAGATCATATAGTCTTCAATATACCAAGAAGTCTCTTTTAAATTTTTATAATCATTGGCATGAATTTCTTCATAGGTCTGCTTAAATAAGAAAAATTCTAACTCTGAACCGAGCATGGGTTGATATCCCATTTTATTCGCTTTTGAAATAGCTTGTTTTAAAATATTTCTTGTTGAATGCGGTACAGGAGTTTTTCCATCATGCTCGTATGCATCACCTAAAACTAAAGCAGTTTTTTCTAGCCAAGGTAAAACTTTAATTGTTGAGTGATCTGGTTTAATAGTCATATCACCATAACCAGTTTCCCACGAGGAAGCCTTAAAACCTGGAACTGTGTACATATCCATATCAACTGTATAAAGATAGTTACAAAAATGAGTCTCTTT
>JAYPCO010000069.1:0-2728 GCA_038124765.1 Alphaproteobacteria bacterium
AATCGTTTACAATATTATTCCATTTAAGAGCCATAGAGTTTAGTACGATTTCCTCGTCTAGTTGTTTTAGTTCTTCAGCTATCGGTGCCCATTTAAAAAGCGCATTACAACTTTGATTAAAGGGGTTGTTGTTAAAATGATTTAACCAATCAATATGCATAATTCTTTGTTTAAAATAATTTATATTTTTTTGAATTTCTTCCTTAGAAAGTTCAAGGGGGGTATCTTCAATAATCTCTTGGTGTAATTGTAAAGATCTTTTAGTTAAATCAGTAAAATTATTAATTTTCATATACGAGAGGAGACATAAGTTTAAATCTTGAAAGGATACTACGCAAATTTGTTCCTTGGCAAAATTAATAGAATTAATTAAATCTTTATTTTCAAATGCCTTGACATATTGAGTGCCCATGCGCGTTTTAAGATAGCCGAGTAAAGTTACTTGTGACACCCATAAAGATTGTTCTTTAATAAATTTTTTTAAATCAGAATAGTTTTCAATTTTTGTAGGTTTGTTGAAGATTCGTATAAACGGTCTAAAAAACTGTGAAATATCGTTTAAATTCATTTATGCACAAATTTTTACTTATAACTATTGAAATACAATGTTTATTTTTAATTTTTTTACTATG
Organism: Alphaproteobacteria bacterium; assembly: GCA_038124765.1. GTDB lineage: Bacteria > Pseudomonadota > Alphaproteobacteria > HIMB59 > HIMB59 > HIMB59. Next base: position 633 of record JAYPCO010000069.1, read on the forward strand.
CATTTATTTAATAATGCCTATCATTTTCAAAATAATAACACACGGAGGGGTTTATTATGTCTTCAAAACACGAAGCTCATTGGGCAGACACCAGTCGACTGACGATGATCACGTTAGCGTTATGGTTTCTGTTCTCGATATTGGTTCATGCTTTCGGGCACTCATTGAATTCAATATCTTTTTTAGGATTCCCGCTCGGCTACTATATGGCAGCGCAAGGATCTTTACTTGCATTTGTCATCATTATTTTTTGGTCAGCAAATAGCCAAGAAAAAATTGATGAAAAGCATGGGTTTGCAGAAAAGGAATAAATATGCAGGGAAAATTTATAGATAATTTACCTAAAATTTACGGTCTCTACACAGGAGGTTTTGTAATTTTTATTCTCCTTATGGCTATTTTAGAGTCAATGGGTGTTGGGGCGTCTACAATAGGTATTTTGTTTGTTGCGTTTACAGTTTTTATTTATGCAGCAATTGGTTGGCTTTCTCGTACTATGGCAGTGGATGCATATTATGTAGCAGGAAGAGAAGTTCCAACTGTTTTTAACGGTATGGCTACCGCAGCTGACTGGATGTCAGGTGCTTCATTTGTTGCGATGGCAGGAGGTATCTTCTTCGGAGGCCACCCCTACATGGCTTTTTTAACTGGTTGGACAGGCGGTTATGTTCTTGTTGCTACCTTGATGGCACCATATTTACGAAAGTTTGGTTGCTATACAGTTCCAGATTTTATTGGAACTCGTTATGGGGGTAACTTAGCAAGATTCTTCGCTGTTGTTGTTTTAGTTATTGCATCTTTCACATATGTGACAGCACAAATTAACGCAACAGGAACCATTGCTTCTAGGGCTCTTCAAATACCTTTTGAAGTAGGCGTTTGGTTTGGTCTTTTAGGTATCTTACTTTGTTCTATGCTAGGTGGTATGAGAGCTGTTACTTGGACACAGGTGGCTCAATACATTGTGCTAATCATTGCTTATCTAATCCCTGTTTTCTGGATTAGTAATAAGCTTGGTTTAGGAATTTTCCCACACATTAGTTATGGAAGTGCTGTAGCAAGAATTAACGAACTAGAGACACTTCATGGCTTAGGTGCAGCAGCAACTGAAACTTTTAAGGGATTATCAACTCTTAAACTTGCTCATGGCGATATTCCTGCAGGCGGAATGGCTGCTTGGAAATTTATAAGTTTAGCCATTTGTATGATGCTTGGAACTGCTAGCTTACCTCATATTCTGATGAGATATTTTACAACTCCATCAGTAAAGTCAGCTAGAAAATCAGTTGCTTGGTCTCTGCTATTTATCTTTATCTTGTACTTCTCTGCACCTTGTTTAGCTACTTTATCAAAATTAGCTATGCTTGATCCAGATTTAGCTACAGGGATTATAGGTAAACCGTTTGCGGAAGTTGCAGCCTTAGATTGGATTAAAAACTGGTCTAGCGTTGGTTTCCTTGCGGTATCAGATAGTAACGGTGACGGAATTCTTCAAATTAACGAATTCTTCCTTCGTGCTGATGTTGTTGTTCTTGCAACACCTGAAATAGCCGGCTTACCGTATGTGATATCTGGTTTAGTTGCTGCTGGTGGTATGGCCGCCGCAATGTCTACAGCGGATGGCTTGTTATTAGCGATAGCTAATGCTTTGTCACATGACATGTATTACAAAATCATTGATCCATTAGCAGATACTAAAAAGCGTTTAATTGTTGCTCGTGTGTTACTTCTTGTAATTGGTGCCTTAGGTGCTTTTATTGCTAGTTTAAAACTCACTAGTATTTTGGGCGCTGTTGCATGGGCTTTTGACTTTGCTATGTCAGGTCTTTTTGTGCCACTTGTTTTAGGAATTTGGTGGAAACGCGCAAACAGAGCAGGTGCACTTGCAGGTATGTTCTTTGGTTTACTCTCCGGAACCGCATACTTAATTTGGGTAGGTCCTGCATTTATGGGCAACGATCCTTGGCTTGGCATCGATAACTTACGATTTGGTATCATCGGTACTAGCGTAAGCTTTATTGCAATGATTGTTGTTTCATTAATGACTGAGGCGCCAGACGCGGCAACTCAGAAGATGGTTGATGAAACTCGTGTCC
>JAYPCO010000070.1:0-2707 GCA_038124765.1 Alphaproteobacteria bacterium
AAATAAATGAGAGTCTGGTTAAAATGGGCTCCATTCTTGAGCAGCAATTTGCTGGATCTTTGCAGGTTTTAAAGACAAGAGATGCCAAGTTAGCACAAACTATTCTGGATAATGACCATGAAATTAACGAACTAAATCATTCCATTAGTGATCATATCTTTCAAATTATTGCCATGCGTCAACCCATGGCGGATGATCTTCGATTTTTATTCTGTACGATCAAAATCATCAGAGATCTAGAAAGAATAGGTGATCATATCACCACTGTTGCTAAGAAGGCCCATAGAGTTAGCGGCAATATTCCGCCATCATTGATTGCAAAGTTAAGTGAGCTTGGGAAAAATGCTTCCGTGATGACCCACGATGCATTGAACTGTTTATTTGACCGAAAGCTTGCAGAGGCAGATGTTATTGCCGATAGAGATAATTTAATCGACAAATTACATAGTGAGTTTATTTCTGATGTATTGGCTTATATGAAAGATAATGATGATTTCATTCCCGACTCTTTAGCATTAATTCAAATGTCAAAAGGCATTGAAAGAATTGGCGACTACATCACAAACATTATGGAAGAAGTTCATTTTTTAATTGAAGGCAAATACGTAAGTTAAACTGTGAAAGAAAAAATATTAGTTGTCGAAGATGACAATTCTATTTCCGAATTAATAAAAATACATCTAATTAAAAATAATTTTGACCATCTTATTGTTGCAGACGGTGAAGATGCCATACTGTCGATTGAAAACTTTATGCCTGATTTGGTTATACTGGATTGGATGGTTCCAAGTTTATCCGGCATAGAGATTTTAAAACGTTTAAGATTAAAATCAGAATTTGCAGATTTGCCTGTTCTTATGCTTACTGCTAAAAATTCAGAGCAAGATAAAATTTTAGGTTTTGAAAGTGGCGTTGATGACTATTTAACAAAACCATTTATTCCCAGTGAGTTAATCGCAAGAATCAATGCAATTTTAAAAAGAAGTAGAAATAAGACTCAAGTATCAAATACTATTCAATTTCAAGAAATATCTATAGATCAATCACAAAAAAAAGTTTTTAGGCAAGATCGAAAAATAAATTTAGGTCCCACGGAATATAATATTTTACTTTTTTTAGTTAAAAATAAGCAAAGGGTTTTCTCTCGAGATCAAATACTTAATAAAATTTGGCCTCATAATGTTCACGTTGATGCAAGAACAGTAGATGTTCATATAAGGCGTCTTCGAAAGCAATTGAATTTACCTGGTGAAATTGATTATATACGCACTGTTCGTTCTGCTGGCTACTCCATTGATATTGAATAATAAAAAAACATTGAAAGTATTGGTGCTATGTACAGGTAATTCTTGTAGGTCTATTTTAACAGAAGCTTTGATTAATCATTATGGAGCAGGTAATATAATTGCTCACAGTGCAGGAAGCAATCCAACGGGAGAAGTGCACCCTTTAAGCGTAAAAACTCTTCAGGCCAATAATTTAAATACTCAAAATTTAAAGAGCAAATCCTGGGATGTTTATTCTGATACGGTTTTTGATTTAGTCATCACGGTTTGCGATAACGCCGCTGGTGAAGCTTGCCCTGTTTACTTAAACAGTATTCCGAAAGTTCACTGGGGTGTTGAAGATCCAGCTAAGTTTAAGGGAACTGAGGAAGAAATTGAAAATGAATTTCAGCGGATTTTTGCAATTCTTGCGAAACGAACCCACGCAATGGTTGAAAAATATGGTTCTGCAAAAAAGCTTGAACTAGAAGAGCTAACCCTAATTGGAAACTTATTTTAATAATAATCTATTAAAAACTTAAAGACATTTGAGAAGTTAAGATTTTTTCTCAAATACTTTCGTGTAGACAATATAAGCAATTCCCAGCCCCAGGACTTGCGATCCAATAAAGAAGAGGACTGTGGAAGGATGTATGCCAGTAAAAGACTCCGTTAGCATCCTTGCAATGGTAACAGCGGGGTTCGCAAAACTAGTCGAAGAGGTAAAAATGAGGGCGGCGCATATGTATGCCCCCACATTAAACGCCACTGTATTTTTCCCATCTACTCTTGAAAGTAAAATGACCATCAGTAATCCAAAGGTAGCAAAGATTTCTGAGATGTAGATGTTACCACCCTTTCTAATATTGGAAGAGATTTCAATCAAATCAAGCCCAAAAAGAAAGTTAGCAAACATCGTGCCCAGAATGGCGGCTAAAAACTGAATTATTATATAAATGAACAAATCCTTAGAGGACAATTCTCCTTTAAAAAAAATTAATAGAGAGACAATTGGATTAAAATGGGCTCCAGAGTAAGTTGCAAATATTCGAATTAAAAAGATTAATGTAAATCCAATGACCAATGCGTGGCTGAAGAGAATAATCATTTGATTATCCGTATATTGTTGGCCCGCGATCCCTGACCCCACAATACTAATTAGGAGGATAAACGTGCCCAGAAACTCAGATACGTATTTTTGCATTTTTGTAAAAATTTGCTCAAATCTACTTTTATTTTAAAGGTAAAAGATTAAGTAAAGTATGAAATTTTTGTTAAATTATTTTCTTTTTTATCTTTGAGTTTTTTTTCTACACGCCACCGCAAATTACTTCTAACGATATAGCCAATACAGTTTTTACTACCGCATCGACATTTGTGGTCTTCATAGCAATGCATATCATAACCATAGTCATATGAGAGTTCTTCATCTTTTTTGATAT
>JAYPCO010000071.1:0-2579 GCA_038124765.1 Alphaproteobacteria bacterium
GCGCTACGCTGGCAGTGTAGAGGTCAGGGGTTCGATCCCCCTTGGCTCCACCATTTTATTTAAAATAATTTTACATTCCCCATCTCATACCTGCGGTATGAACGGGAGAGTCCCAATGCCTGATAATATCTTCATCTAATTTGGTGAGTGTGATTGATGCTCCTTGCATCTCCAAAGATGTACAATAATTACCAACTAATGATCTAGAAACTTTAATGTTTTTCTTATCCAAGATTTGTTTAGCATTATCAAAAAGAAGATAAAGTTCAGTAAGAGGCGTTCCCCCTAAGCCATTGATAAATAATAGGACTTGTTCATTAGTATTTGGCTTTAAATCTTCTAAGATTGCTTCTAGCAGTTCCTCTGAAATTTGTTGAGCTGGTTTAATTTTATCTCTGCGTCTTCCAGGTTCTCCATGAATACCAACACCGAATTCCATTTCATCTGCCGCTAATTCAAATGTTGGCTTTCCCGCAGCTGGAACAGTACAACTTGAAAAAGCAACGCCCATTGATCCTGAGTTTTTATTAACTTTATCTCCTAAAGCTTTGCATGCTTCTAAACTGCCGCCAAACTCAGCTAATGATCCAACAATTTTTTCAATTAAAATAGTTGCCGCAACCCCTCTTCTTCCAGTTGTAAAAGAGGAATTTTCAACTGCTACATCATCATTGATCAATACAGTTTCATTGGGACTTTGAAGCATTTCTGATGCCATTTGAAAATTCATGATATCGCCAGAATAATTTGTTACTAAAAATAAAACACCTGCGCCACCATCTACTTTTTCTACAGCCGCAAGCATTTGATCAGGAGTTGGTGCTGAAAATACAAAACCTGGACAAGCAGCGTCTAGCATACCATAGCCCACATACCCTCCATGCATAGGCTCATGACCACTCCCGCCACCAGTGATTAATGCAACTTTTCCTTTTTTAGTTGGTTGAGCGCGAGTTATAAAATTTGGCTCGAAATAAACATTAATTATTTCACTATGTACTGCGCCAAAGCCTTGAAGGCTCTCTTTTAAAAAGTCATCTGTTTTATTTATAAATTTTTTCATTTCTCTCCTCCTTTTTCTCTTAATACAGACTCACAAACAGTTTTGATCATTAATTGTGAAGATCTAGCACCAGGGTCTATATGGCCTTTTGCTCTTTCCCCTAAGAATGATGCCCTACCTTTTGTAGCTAGTAAATCTTTTGTTGATCGCATCCCACTTTCAGCAGTCTTTACCGCATCAGTAAGAATTGAACTAAGCTCTAAATTTTCATTCAATCCTCGCTGAAAACAATTAGAAACTGGTATTAAAACATCCATCATTGTCTTTTCACCAATATCCGCTTTACCTCGCTGTTTTACAGCCTCAACTCCATCGATAAACATTTTAAATGCTTTTTTATAATCAACCCCGTCATCAATACTCTCGCCTTTGGCCATCGACATAAACAGCGTACCAAATAATGCCCCTGATGAACCTCCTATGCCCGTAAGAACCTTCATAGCTATTTGATTAAGGGCTTTAGACATGGGTAAATCTTTTATTATAGGTTCTAATTCAATAACTAGCTTAATGCCACGCTGCACATTAAAAATATGATCACCGTCACCAATCTCTTGGTCAAGCTTTTCTATTTCAGATGCATGAGTTTCAATTACAGATTGTATCTCTTTTGCTTGGTTAATAAGAAAACTAATAGTCATGCAAAGCCAATTATTTTGTTATTAGAAAACAAATCAATATTCAGATCAATGAAAATATTAATTCCATTCAAGAGATTTTCTTGATGACCAATAACTTTCTGTTGATATCCCCATTTCTGAAAGATCCGGGATAGCTAACTCTGCTTTTGAAAGAGCAATGATATTGGATTGAAGCTGCTCAACTGTTGAAGCGCCTGTTAAAATAATTTTCAAATACTTTTGCTGAAAAGCCCAAATTAAAGACAACTCCTCTAAACTTAGATTTAGATCCGCAGCGAGATTTTTGAATTTTAAAACTTCATTTTGATGAAATATAGAATTTTCACTTGAAAGTCTTCCATTTGCAAAAATTTCCTTTGCAATAACATTAATGCCATTTTCTGAAGCTTCCATTAATGCTACCTGACAGGATTGTTCAAGGATATTGATTGTGCATTGAACAAAACTAAAGATTTTTTCCATCTTATTAATATCTATGAGTTTTCTGATTACTTCTTCTTGACCAGGGCCACTTGTTGAGATTCCAATTTCAACTCCTGAGTTTTTTATTTTTTTTAGTTCATCTAGAACTTCCCTATCATTTAAAACATTACTATCTGGTGTCACCGAATGAATTTGGTAGAGATCTATGTTTTTACCAAGGTTTAACCTCGTTTCCACCCATTGTTGTTTTAGGAAAGTTGCTGAGTGATCCTTGCGTTCATGTACATCTGTATCAATTTTCCAATCAGCTAGATATTCATAGCCCCATTTAGAACCCACAAAGCCATTAAATTGATTTTGTTTTCTAATCCAACTAGATAAGAATTCTTCTGATGCCCCATATACTCTAGCAACATCAAAATATTGAATACCTGATTGGTAGGCAAAGTTTA
>JAYPCO010000072.1:0-2476 GCA_038124765.1 Alphaproteobacteria bacterium
ATAGAGTTTTTTATAGCTTTATGAGATGTTAGAACAATCGTTGGTATTTCAAAAAATTCATATTTTCTAGGGGTTAATATAAATCTAGCCGCTTGGTTCCCGACGATATTGTTTAGAACTGTAGATTGAATGCTAATAATTTTGTTCATTTTCTCAAATGGTTGTTTTTAAGATGACAATAATATAGTAATTATGCATTGAAAATTTAAATAAAAAGGAAAATTAATATGTCTTTTGAATTACCCAGTTTGCCCTATGCAAACGATGCACTTGCCCCATACATGTCTGCTGAGACATTAGATTTTCATCACGGCAAGCATCATCAAACTTATGTCACTAATTTAAATAATTTGATTAAAGATACTGACTTACAAAATTCATCACTTGAAGAAATTGTTGTTAAATCATCTAAAGATTCATCTATGGCTGGTATTTTTAACAATGCAGGTCAGCATTGGAACCATATCCTTTTTTGGCAGTGTATGAAGCCAAATGGAGGAGGATCTATGCCTTCAGAGCTAGAAAAAAAATTAAGCGAAGATTTCGGAAGTGTAGATAAATTTAAAGAAGCCTTTATTCAGGCGGGGACAACACAGTTCGGATCAGGATGGGCTTGGCTTGCAGTTAATAATGGTAAATTAGTTGTAACAAAATCGGCTAATGCATCTAATCCTTTAGTCGATGGCATGAAGCCTATTTTAGGCTGTGATGTTTGGGAACACTCTTATTATATTGACTATAGAAATAAACGACCAGATTATCTAAAAGCATTTTTAGATAGCTTAGTTAACTGGGAGTTTGTGGCTTCTCAGCTATAAGGTTTTAGGGGTTGCCTTATAAAAAAGGCAACCCTGTTTTCAATTTTCTAAGCAGATAAAAGTTTAGAATTTGAGTTAATTTCAATTTTTCTCGGCTTTTGATGTTCTGGTATCTCTCTTTCAAGATCAATACACAATAAACCGTTTTTTAAATTAGCTTTAACTACTTTCACGGTATCGGCTAATTCAAATTTTTTCTCAAAGTTTCTATTGGCGATACCTCTATATAGAAATTCCATTTTGGCATCATCTTTATCGCTACCCATTTCACCTTTTACAGTTAGCAAATTTCCTTCTTGGGAAATATGAACATGTTCCTGATCAAAACCAGCAATTGCAATGGTTATTTGATAAATATTTTTATCTTGTTTTACGATGTTATATGGGGGATATGATGTATTTTTAGAACTATTAGAAAAAACAGTATCAAAAAGTCCGCCAAATTCATCAAATCCAACGGTTGTTCTCCAAAGTGGAGATAAGTCAAATGTAGTCATAATTAACCTCCTTTAAGCGTTAATTTAATTTGCAGTTTTAAAACCTGCGTTAATAAAAGAGAGTTCCTTAAAGGCAACTCTCAATTAATAAATTGGAAATGTTAAAAAAAATTCAACCCACATCATCAATTTTTTTTTAAAAAAAAAATGTTATAACAGTTTTTATGTTTTCAATAGCTGCCACCAAACCTGGAGATATCACTGTTTTACAAAAAATTGAATTATCAATAGAGCCTTTAAAAGCTAATGAAGTGCTCATTAAACATCATAGTATAGGTGTAAACTTCATTGATATTTATTTTAGAAAAGGTCTTTATCCTTGGCCCAAAGCCAACAATCTTATTTTAGGATCTGAAGCAGCAGGTGTAGTTGAGCAAATTGGTTCGGATGTGAAAAATTTTAGCATAGGAGATCGTGTTGCTTATGCTCAGGCTAATAATGCTTATTCAACTCATAGAATTATTAATGAGAATTTATTAGTTAAAATTCCTGATACTGTTTCATTTGAACAAGCCGCATCTTCAATGTTAAAGGGACTAACTGTAAGATATCTTCTTAATAATAGCTTTATGGTTAATTCTTCTCATACTGTCCTATTTCATGCAGCTGCAGGGGGTGTGGGATTGATCGCGGGGCAATGGCTAAAAGAAATAGGCGCGAGGGCAATAGGGACTGCTGGTTCGGAAAGCAAATGTAATTTAGCCAAGCAATATGGATATTCCGAAGTCATTAACTACTCAGAAAAAAAATTTTTAGAAGAAGTGCTTTCAATGACTAACGATCAGGGCGTTGATGTGGTTTATGATAGTGTTGGCAAGGACACAATGTACGACTCTTTTAAATCATTAAAAAAACACGGAACTGTTGTAAGTTTTGGACAATCATCTGGTGCCTATTCAGATTTAAAAATGACAGATTTAGCGTTTGGTTCTTTTCATTTGACTAGACCAACTTTATTCCATTTTTATGCTGATCGAGCTTGGTTAGAAAATGCAAGTAGTGAATTGTTTAGTTTGATTGCAAATCAAAAAATTTTACTGGATCAGATACAAGAATATCCTTTAAATGATGTTGCTCAAGCACATTTAGATATTGAAAATAGAAAAACAGTTGGATCGGTTATATTAAAGCCTTAACCTCTGAAAATACTTTTTTTAAAGT
>JAYPCO010000073.1:0-2471 GCA_038124765.1 Alphaproteobacteria bacterium
TAATTTTTTTTCCAATTTATATATGTTTTAGATACAGAGCTATGAGGGTACAAAACTGATGAAACTTTTTTATGTTTCAAAAGAAATTTAGCCGCTTTTAAAGCATTTTCATGATGACGTTGAAGTCGAATAGATAATGTTCTCAGCCCGCGAAAGCATAGGTATGCATCTTCTGCACTAACATGGTTCCCCAGAGATCGAGCCGTCTTTGATATTTTGTTTCTTAAATTTTTATTATAAGCCACTGTTCCCATCATAAAATCGGAGTGACCCGATAAATACTTGGTTGCCGAGCAAATCGAAATATCAAAACCAAACGGGATTGGCTTGAAGTAAAGAGCAGTAGCCCAAGTATTATCTAGAGCAGTAGTAATTTTATGTTTTTTGGCAATGGATAAAACTTTGTTCAAATCCTGAAATTCAAAAGAATAGCTACCGGGATTTTCTACATAAATTAATTTTGTGTTAGAAGAAATCAATTTTTTTATACTATCAATGTCATTAGGGTTGTAAGCAAAGGACTTCACACCAAATTCTTTTAGCATTTTAAGAGAAGATTTGACTGGTTCGTAAGAGCTATCAGAATAAATTATCTCATCACCTTGTTTGCAAATTGACATTAATACTAATACGATTGCACTCAATCCAGAGGAGCAAAGCTGTACATAATCAGATTGTTCTAAGCTTTTGAGTATATTTTCTAGTTCGATATTAGTTCTTGTGCCATGACGACCATAGTGATTATTAGATTTATTGACATCATCATGGTTTTTTTCAATGGTATGTAGCTCTTCAATACTATCGAAAATTAATGAGGATGCTTTGACTATAGACGGGTTGGCAGATTTGTAATGTTTGTCTTTACCTAAATGGAGTAAAAGCGTTTCATCTTTGGATTTTGACATTGGGGCGATCGTATATTAATGCCATCAGAAAAAAACATTTTTTTCTTGTTAAGCTTTGAATGATTGTAAAAATTCTCACTTTCAGTAAAATCGGCTACTCATGAACAACAACATAATAGAGCTCATCGGAAATACACCGCTCATAAAGCTTCGCTATCCCTCTGAGGTAACGGGCTGTAACATTTATGGAAAAGCAGAATTTTTAAACCCTGGGGGGTCTGTGAAAGATCGTGCGGCACTAGCTTTATTAAAAGATGCCCAAGAAAAAAAATTAATTTCTGAAGGGGGCATAATAGTCGAAGGAACCGCAGGGAATACAGGAATTGGATTGTGCTTGTTAGGAAATTCATTGGGCTACAAAACCATAATCGTCATGAATGATAACCAAACCCAAGAAAAAAAAGATACACTCATTAATATTGGCGCAGATCTTCGCTTAGTGCCTGCCAAACCGTACGTAGAGGACGGCAATTACATCAAAGTAGCTGAGCGTTTGGCCAATGAGTTAAAAAATTCCAATAATAATGGCGTTGTTTGGGCAAACCAGTTTGATAATACCGCGAATGCCAAAGGCCACTATGAAACCACAGGGCCTGAGATATGGGAGCAAACCAACGGCCAAATTGACGGTTTTGTGTGCTCGTCTGGAACAGGCGGCACCATTGGCGGCGTTACTAGTTTTTTAAAAGAAAAAAATAAAGATATTTGTACCTACTTAGCCGACCCAACCGGCTCAGCACTTTTTAATCATATTGAAAATGGGGAGCTCAAAGCGGAGGGTGGTTCCATTACGGAAGGAATTGGATCAAGCCGTATTACTGCAAACTTTGCTGAAGCAAAACTAGACGGTGCTTTTTCCATAAGCGATGATGAATCATTACCTTTGCTTTACGACATGATCAAAAGAGAAGGATTAACTCTAGGTACAAGTTGTGGTGTAAATATAGCGGGGGCTATTCGCCTGGGAAAAAAATTAGGACCAGGAAAAACTATTGTCACTATTCTTTGCGATAAGTCAGATAAATATAATTCAAAAATGTTTAATAAGCCTTTTCTGCAAGAAAAGGGATTGCCGTTTCCTGATTGGATCTAATTAATTTTTTTTAAAGATATCATTCTCTTCAAGGTATTGTCCTTTAAGATGTAATGATGAAAAAGTGCTCCCAAGACGTGTAAAATTAAAATAATAATTAACACATTGCCTATAGTTTCATGAACCTCTTTAAATAATCTTTTTATCTCACGATTTTTTTCTAAAATATCGGGAAGGTGGTAATTAAAAAATGAAACGGTATCGCCTTGTAAATTTGTTAATAAATATCCTGTAATAGGCAAAATAAAAAATATTATATAAAAAAATATATGAACAAGCGTTGCAATTTTCATTAATATTTTTTTTGAATCGGCTGCCCCTGGTTTGATATTCATCCACCGCCAACTAATTCTAAAAATTGCTAAAATAAAAATCAGGATCCCAAAGCTATTATGAAATTTTAAAACATCATCGTAGTACTGATAGTTGTGTTCTAAGTTTTTTCCTAAAATAAATGTTGCTAAAATAATTAG
>JAYPCO010000074.1:0-2434 GCA_038124765.1 Alphaproteobacteria bacterium
GATAAAGACTTAGAGGGTTTGGTTCACTCTAACGACATATCATGGACTAATAAAAATGTTCACCCAAATAAAATTTTAGAAGTTGGGTTCAATATCCGTGTCAAAGTTCTTGAGATTGATAAAGAAAAGAAACGTATTAGCCTAGGCATCAAGCAGACTGAGCCAAACCCTTGGGAAAATATTTTAAACGAGTATCAAAAAGATCAAATTATTGACACCGAAATAAAGAATATTACTGAATTTGGTATTTTTGCAAAACTCAATGACAGTATCGATGGGTTAGTTCATAAAAATGACCTTTCTTGGACTGACTCTAATGGCGATAGAACACTGAAGAAATATCAAAAAGGCCAGAGCATCCAAGTAAAAATTCTTGAGATTGACCCTGTAAAAGAAAAAATTAGTTTTGGCATAAAACAACTCTCTGCTGATCCTTTTCAAGATTTTTTCAAAGATAAAAACAAAGGTGATATCGTCTCTGCTACAATTACTAAAATTAACAATAATGGAATTGACGTAGAGGTAGCTAATTTCATCGAAACAACTATTAGAAGAAAAGAACTTTCTAAAAATAAAGAGGAACAAAATATTTCTAGATATAACGTTGGTCAAAAAATTGATGCTAAGATTAGCTCTATTGATTTAACTAATAGAAAGTTTGCTCTTTCTATCAGACAGTTGGAAATTGATGAAGAGCAAAGCTTACTTGAAAAGTATGGCTCTAAATCTTCTGGTTCAGTATTAGGTGATATATTAGGTAAGGCTTTGGATGAAGACAAAGACTCCAAAGAAGAATAAGTCTGACCTTTTAAAGTCCTTTTTACAATCAGAAACTGATTTAAATCCAAAAATTAACGAGGATATTTTTAATCGTTTTTTTAGTTTAATTGAAAACCATATTTCTCAGCATCAAACCATTGAGCTGAGAAATTTTGGTATATTTAAATCAAAATTAATGAAGGCTCGATACGGATCGGACCCTCGAAATAAAAATAAAATCTATATTCCGGCCAAACAAAAACTCACTTTTAAATTAAGTGAAAATATAAATCGTAAACTCAATGAAAAAAATTAAGGCTTTTATTGCTTTAGACAGCGACTCTATCAATAAAAACGTTAGAGCTATTCAAAAACTATCACCTTATGTCTATGGGTTTAAAGTTGGATATCGTGCTTTTTACCAAAAAGGCTCTGAAAAGTTAATCCAACTTATCAAAAAAAATAATTCTAAATTGTTTTTAGATTTAAAGCTGCACGATATTCCGAATACGGTAGCAACTGGTATAGACTCACTTAAGAATATTAAGCCTGACTATTTAACCGTTCATATCTCCGGTGGGGAGGAAATGATGAAAACAGCGCTCAAGTCCATAGCTAAAAATAAACTTAAAACTAAGGTTTTAGGTGTTACTTTATTAACAAGTCTGGATAGTAAAGACAGTAAGCAAATTTATAATGAAACCAACACTTCAAAATTAGTAAAGAAATTTGCAGCGCTTGCACTCAAATCTAAACTCAAAGGAATTATTTGCTCTGGTCTTGATTTGGAAAACCTAAAAGGAATAAAAGGACTTATGAAGATAACACCTGGAGTTAAATTATTTTCACGAGATGATGATCAGAAAAGAGTAGCTTATGTCCATGATGCAATTTCTAATGGCGCAAGTTATGTTGTAATAGGAAGGGAATTGATAAACGCAACCGATCCGCAAAAGCTCTTAAAAAAATATTATGAAAAATATCCAAATAAAAGTTTGTGGACAAACTAACCCTACAATTATTAATCATTGTTTAAATCTTGATATAGATAAACAAGGCTTAATTTTTTATGAAAAGAGTCCACGTTTTGTCGGTAATGATACACTCTCAATAATTAATAATTATTTTCAGAGCTTTAAAAAAAAATTTGTAGGTGTATTCGTTAACCCTTCTATCGATGAAATTGAATCCAAATTAAAGCAGTTTGATTTTGGGACTATCCAACTTCACGGAAATGAAGATCAAAGTTTTATAAATACAGTTAAACAAACATTTAACAAACCTGTATATAAAGCAGTCACACCTGCGCAATTTATTGATGAGCATTTTGAAAATGTAGATTTGTTTTTAATTGAAGGGGCGCCCTCTAAGGGCGATATGCCGGGCGGCAATAATAAATCTTGGGATTGGTCATCATTTGAAAATCCCAATAACTTACCTTTTATGATTTCCGGAGGTTTAAATATTACTAATATTAAAAAAGCAATAGACTTAACAGGTGCGAATTTTGTTGATATAAATTCAGGTGTAGAGGATAAACCTGGTATCAAAAATATTTCTCTAATCGAGGATCTGGTTTTATCATTAAAATAAATATGAAAAAGTATAATCAACCGAACAATATTGGCCGTTTTGGTGTCTTTGGTGGTATGTACGTATCAGAAACCTTAATGCC
>JAYPCO010000075.1:0-2410 GCA_038124765.1 Alphaproteobacteria bacterium
GCAATTTTATCGGATTTGAAAGGCGTAATGGAGCCGTCGCGGCGAACAACGCTTAAACTAAGTAGGTTAATCTCTTGATTTTCTTTATTTTTGACTGTGTTTTGTGATGATTTATCAAGATTTTGAGCGCTATTTCCAGTTTCCATTCTACCTACCAATTTATGTGTATATCCCGCAAAAAAACACTAGATCTAGTGCTACTTGCTTTATGACTATACAACCCATAGATGTAAATAGTCAAACGATAATGTTATTTATTCTCAAAAGTCACTAAATTCAAATAGAATTTTAGGATTCAATTCACATTTTTTTGGAAAGTACTCACAGGTTTTTATCTATTTTTTTTGGGATATGAGCAGGATTAAACAAAACTCCCCAAAATTATGGGATTTTAAAAGCGCGGGACTTTTAAAGATTCGCATCATTTTTTTCATACCCTTATGACATTTTATTTATAGAGATTTATTATTTAATCTTTATGTTTCTCACTGTGAAAAAAGTTTTAGGAGTTGGTACGGCGTTAGTTGATGTTATCTGCCAAGTACAAGATGAGGTTATTCAAAAGCTTCATTTAAACAAAGGGTCCATGACCTTGATTGATGAAGATCAAATTCAAGTTATCCGATCCAATTTTGAAAAACCGCTCATCACCTCCGGGGGGTCTGTTTGTAATACCATTCATGAGCTCAATTACTCAACTCACGAGGCTGCCTTTTATGGCAAGGTGAATGATGATGAGTATGGCAAGGCCTTTATCCAGGATTTAGAGCAGGCTAATATTTCCTATCAGGGCGTTATCAAAGAAAAAGATCTGCCCACTGGTTGTTGTAATATTCTAGTATCACCAGACGGCGAAAGAACGATGGCAACTCATATTGGAATTGGTTCTCAGTTACACCCCGATGAAATTACGGAAGGTGCCCTTAAACAATTTGATCACATTTATATGGAGTCTTATTTATGGGATCACGAACTAACGAAGCAAACCTTACAAAAAGTAGGGCAAATTGCAAAACAAAATCAAATTGAAACTTCCTTATCTCTTTCTGATCCTTTTTGTGTTGATCGTCATCGCGATGAATTAAAAGTTTTTATAACGAAATACGTAGACTTAGTGTTTTGTAATTTTGATGAAGCAAAAATGTTTACTCAGTCTGAAACAATGGCAGATGTATCTGCATTTTTTCAAAACTATAGTAAAAAAATTGTGATGACTGCAAGTGCTGAGGGCGCTTACTACTTCGATAGTGAGACAGTGAGGCATCGACCTACACAAAAAATTAGTAATGTCGTAGACACCACTGGCGCAGGCGATAATTTTGCAGCTGGCTTTTTGGAGACATATCTTTTAGGGCATTCAATTGAAGAGGCTTTGGAGAATGGAAATTTGAAGGCGGGCAAGGTTATTCAACAATTAGGACCAAGGATAAAAAGGTCTTGAAAATACTAACTAAATCATGTTTTATCGATATCAATCTAGCTAAAAAAGGAGCATTCATTGGACTATAAAGTTAAAGACATATCCCAACACCATTACGGAAGACAAGAAATTGAAATTGCAGAAACGGAGATGCCAGGCCTAATGGCTATCCGTGAGCAGTATGGAGAGTCCAAACCTTTAGCTGGAGCAAATATTATGGGCTGTTTGCATATGACAATTCAAACCGCTGTACTCATAGAGACACTTGTGGCACTGGGTGCAAAGTGTCGATGGAGCTCTTGTAATATTTATTCAACCCAAGATCATGCGGCAGCAGCGATTGCTCAAAGTGGCACGCCGGTTTTTGCTTGGAAGGGAATGAACGAAGAAGAATTTTGGTGGTGTATTGATCAAACGATCGAAGCGGATGGTTGGGTGCCCAATATGATCTTAGACGATGGTGGTGATCTGACACTAAGAATGCACGAAAAGTATCCTGAGTTATTAAAAAATGTTAAAGGCTTATCGGAAGAAACCACAACAGGTGTTCACCGACTTGAGCAAATGGCAGAGAAGGGAACACTGAAGGTTCCTGCTATTAATGTCAACGACTCAGTTACTAAAAGTAAATTTGATAATCTCTATGGTTGTAAAGAAAGTTTAGTGGATGGTATTCGCCGTGGCACGGATGTGATGATGGCGGGCAAGGTGGCTGTGGTTTGTGGTTTTGGTGATGTGGGCAAGGGCAGTGCTGCTAGTCTTCGAGGCGCCGGCGCACGTGTTCAAGTAACAGAAGTCGATCCTATTTGTGCACTACAAGCTGCGATGGAAGGCTATGAAGTAGTGACCATGGATGATGCTTGTAAGTATGCTGATATTTTTGTGACCGCAACAGGCAATACCGATATCATTACTCAAGACCATATGAGAGAAATGAAAGACAGAGCAATTGTTTGTAATATTGGACACTTTGATAATGAAATTCAAATT
>JAYPCO010000076.1:0-2229 GCA_038124765.1 Alphaproteobacteria bacterium
TATAAAAAGTATGTTTAGAGTAATGGGTATAAATGGAAGAACTTAGTTTTTTATCTTTAGCGGCTTTGTTCATGGTCTCTTTTATTGGCATACCGCATGGATCTTTTGACGGTGCCGTTGCCATGCTGATGGGATTCAGCGATCGAAGAAAATTTACTCTTTTTATTTTTGGTTATCTTTGTATTAGTGCGTTGGTCATTATCTTTTGGATATATTTTCCCATTGCAGGATTGTTGATTTTTATCTTAATGAGTATATTTCATTTTGGTCTTTGTGATTGGTCCTTTCTTAAAATACAAAATTATAAATGGCTAATATCGGCAACCCATGGAATGAATATAGTGTTTGGAATTATATTTTTTCATGAAGAGGCATCTTTTCAAATTTTTGAATACCTTTCCAATTCATCTATATATGAATTTCGGAGTTATTTAAGTTTTGCTTATTTTATTTATCTCTTATTAGTCTCTTGCTATCTATTTTTAGCCATTCAACATAAAAAGATGCGATATGGCTTACTAGAAATTGCAGTTACATTTTTTATTATTTCCTTATTAGAGCCTCTAGCCGCCTTTGCTTTATATTTTTGTTTTGTACATACGATTAAACACGTTTCTGCTATTCTTAAAAAAACGAGAGAGCATCTAACTAATGGAAGATTGGTTTTTACTTCTACCGTCTGGTTTACTATTGCAACTTGGGTTGGGGGCTGTGCTACAATTTACTATTTAAGTCAGAATTATTCTTTTGAAGAGTCTTTTATAAAAACAATATTTATAGGTTTGGCCTCTCTAACTTTGCCTCATATGATTTTAGTGGATTTAGTGTATCGAAAAAAATTTAATTAAGAAAATTTGGTATTTTAAAACTCACGTTTTCATCTTCTTTTTGATTAATAATTTCCGTAGCGTATAGCTCTTTGACTTTATTTAAAAAAAGACTTAACTGCTCCTCTGGGGCGGAGGCGCTTGCGGTGATGCCGATTGTTTTAAAATTACTTAATATTGTGTAATTAAAATCATCAATATTTTCAATGAGTTCGCTTTGATTACATCCAAAACGTTTAGCTGTTTCAACCAATCTTATAGAGTTAGAGCTGTTATGTGCACCGATAACAAAAAACGCATCAACATTTTTTGCCATATCTTGAACAGAAAGTTGCCTGTTGGATGTAGCATAACAAATATCAGACTTTTTAGGTTCTACAATATTGGGAAATTTTATTTTGATTTCATTGACAATTTCTTGAGTATCAAAAACAGACAAGGTTGTTTGGGTTACATAGGCTAAAAGTTGATCTGAAGGAAAAAATAATTTTTTTACATCCTCTACATTTTCTACAAGTGTTAATTTACTAATATCATTTAATTGCCCGGCGGTACCTTCAACCTCAGGGTGATTATGATGACCTATCATAATAATATGGTATCCTTGATTTTCTAATTGGATAATTTCTTTATGGATTTTGCTCACAAGCGGACAAATTGCATCGTAATAAACTAAATTATAATCTTTGGCTTTTTCAATGACCCTCTTTGCTACGCCATGTGCCGAAAAAATAACCGGTTGTTTAGTATTCTTGGGAAGCTCTTCTAAGCTATCTACAAACACAACACCTTTTTTTTCTAAATTACTGACAACAAATTTATTATGAACAATTTCATGTCTTACATAAACAGGAGCACCATATTTAACAAGGCACTTCTCTACCATTTCAACAGCTCGGTCTACACCCGCACAAAATCCTCGATGTTTTGCAGTTATTATTTTTAACTCAGCCACAAATAAAAATTATCACAATAAAGTTAAGAAGAAGAGTTATTTTATAACAAAAAGAAGCTGTTGAGCATCAATGCTTTCGCCCGCCTTGACATAGAGTTTGTCAACAACCCCTGATCGATCAGCGTAAATAACGGTTTCCATTTTCATGGCCTCGATTGTGCAAAGCTTAGATCCCTTTTGTACTTTTAAACCTTCTGATACAGCTACATCAACCAGTAAACCCGGGATAGGTGCAGCCACGTGCTCATTGTTACTAGGATCCGCCATCTCTTTAGCTAAATCATCAACAGCGATAGAGTTATCTTTTATATCAACTGATCGAGGCTGGCCGTTTAGCTCAAAATAGACAGTTCTAAAGCCTTTTTCATTAGGTTCACTAAGGGTGAAATATCTTATGATCAATGTCTTCCCTGCTTCAATAGAAACATAAATCTCCTCTCCGGTATT
>JAYPCO010000077.1:0-2142 GCA_038124765.1 Alphaproteobacteria bacterium
GTCGATCTTGAAATCCTATCAGTTGATGATTAACAATAATATCAGATTTTTTAATAGGCCGGATTAACTCAATACCCTCGAGGCTTATACAACGGCTTAGGGCCACGTACAGCTGGCCCGGTGCAAAGGAACCCAAGCTCATATCAATGATGACCTTTTCAAATGTCTGACCTTGGCTCTTATGAATGGTGATCGCCCAAGCGAGGCGCATGGGAAACTGTTTAAAAGAACCTGTTACTTCTTCGAGTACTTCGTGTTGCTCGTCATCATAGGTATATTGAATGCGATCCCATTTTTCTTTTTTAACTTCATAAATTTTATTATTAATTTTTACTTTAATCATTTTTTGAGCGATATCATGAATGGTTCCAATCGAGCCATTGACCCATCTTTTTTCTGGATCGTTTTTGATCATAATAACTTGAGCGCCTTTTTTTAATTTTAAAATTTCATCGGTGGGAAAAAGTTCTTTATAGAATTGTCCGGTGGCCTGAGCGCGATAAGAAAACTCCTCATCATCTAGTTGTTTGAGGTACTGCTGATTGATGGCACTCGCTCGAGCATTGGTTGTTGTCAAAATAATCTTACCCTCTTCCATTTCCAGCTGATCGATAATGGTGTTATTTAACTTATCGAGTTGCGTTTGGGTAATGGAACCATCTCGAACACCGTTGAGTAAATAAATAAACCGCTCATCGGTTTGACGGTAAATACTGTGCAGTTCGAGTGTTTTAAACTGTGCATCCATAAAAATATTGGAGTGAAAAAAGAAGTGTCCCCTGGGATAAATTCGCTCTAATAAAGGAGTTTCGTCCATATTTACAACGGGGGGTAACTGAAATAAGTCGCCAAATACAATCACTTGCACACCTCCAAAAGGCTGGGTGAGTTTCTTGCGATGCACCCGCAAAGAATAATCAATTGCATCCATGACGTCTGCTCGAACCATGGAGATCTCATCGATAATTAAAGTTTCTAAATTTTGAAGCACTTCCACTTGGCGCGCCTTCTTGATGTGTCGTGTTTGAATGACTTTAGGTGGAAAGCCAAAGAAGGAGTGAATGGTTTGACCTTGCACTCGAATGGCTGCTACTCCCGTAGGGGCTAATACAGCCGTATTTTTTTTGGTAATAGATCGAAAGTAAGCCAGCAAGGTGGATTTACCACTGCCTGCCTTACCGGTAATATAAAAATGCTCTTTCGTATTTTCTAATTGGTCAATAATTGTTTCAAACTCTTCACTGAGTTCAAAATCATCTGGTAAAAGACTGTTGTAATTTTTTTTTCTCAAAACTATTAGTTGATTATTTGATGTATAAGCGCAAAGACTTCTTGAACTGTTCCTTTTTGGATCTGTAGTCGAGAAAGCTTAGAGCTAAATCTTAATTTGTGGATATAAATATTTTTTTGATAGTAAAGTCCGATAAAGACTGTTCCTACGGGTTTCAATTTTGTACCACCGCTAGGACCGGCTACACCGGTGGTGGAAATAGTCAATTGTGATTTAGAAATTTTGTGGAGGTTAAAACACATCTGCGAGCAGACCTGACGGCTGACCGCACCATATTTTTTTAAAGAGGTCTTTTTTACCTTAAGAAGTTTTTCCTTAGCCTCATTCGAATAAGTGATAATCCCACTGTGATATATTTTTGAGACACCTGATACAGCGGTAAACGCAGCTGCGATTAAACCACCCGTACAAGACTCCGCCGTGGAAACGCTAATTCCCTTTTGAATTAATTGTTGAATGACTCTCGATTCTTTCGACATGTTTACTTAGTCTTAATATAAGAAATTTAAATGACAATGGTACTATAAGACCCCTTAATAAAATGATTTTATCCTTATTCATCAACACTATTTGCACATATTCTTTCTTCTTGCAGAGTTATTTAGAGAGTAATACCTTAACCTCTGTTCAAATATAGATGAGGGAAGTATGAGCAAACCGAATAACCTAGAGCCTTTATGGATGCCGTTTACACCTAATAAGGCCTTTAAAAAAGATCCGCGCATCATCGTCGGTGCGAAGGATATGCATTTCATTAGTGATGATAATCGACAAATTTTAGATGGTACCGCGGGCCTATGGTGTGTGAATGCTGGCCACGGTCGAAAAAAAATTCAAGAAGCCGTGAACAA
>JAYPCO010000078.1:0-1886 GCA_038124765.1 Alphaproteobacteria bacterium
AATATTGGCAAACGTATTTTGATAAGGTCAAAGAATTGTTAGAACCGGCAGGGACATTTTCAATGCAAACAATTGTAATTTTTGAGGATTTCTTTGATCAGTATTCCAAAAAAATTGACTTTATTCAAAAGTATATTTTTCCAGGGGGAATGTTACCTACGATTAATTCATTAAAAACAATAGCCCAACAAAAAAAATTAGATTTTTCGATTAAAAATCAAATGGCGGATAGCTATCACCAAACTTTAGAGGTTTGGAGAGAGAATTTTAATTTACAATGGAATAAAATAAAAAATTTAGGATACTCAGAGGAGTTTAAGCGAATGTGGAATTTTTACCTATCCTATTGTTCCGGGGGCTTTAAGGCAAAAACTATTGATGTTTTTCAAATTGATTTTCGAAAAAAATAATACTTTTTATTTATTTAAATAAACCCACCTAAAAGCAAGAGATCTAGTTTTAGAAGGTTTCGTAACTATAAATTGTGCATGTCAAAAAAGAGCTTATTAATCATTCTTTTGTTTTTGATAACTACTGGGTGTTCAACAATGAAATTAAAGGATTTTACAGATAAACAACCTGAATTTAAGCTGGAGGAATACTTTCTAGGTAAAACCACAGCCTCTGGTTTGTTTATAGATTTATTTGGAAAGGTAAAAAGACAATTTACAGTCGAGATGGAAGGCATCCAAGAAGGGGATGTGTTTATCTTGAACGAAACCTTCCTATACGATGACGGGGAAGAGGAGTTCCGCCGCTGGGAAATTACCAAAACTAGTGAGACGACTTACGAAGGTAATTCCTCCGATATAAAAGGGATCGCTCAAGGGGAGAGATCCGGTAATGCTATCAACTGGCATTACACTTTAAAGTTAAAGTACGGCGATGGTATTATGCTAGTCAAGTTTGATGATTGGTTAATTATGCAAGATAGCAAACGAGTATTCAATAAGGCTACAATGAAAAAATTTGGAGTGCCGCTTGGAAACGTTTATTTATTCTTTACGAAGGAATAGTTTACTGCTGTTTATCAGCTTTTTCTTTTGCTTTTTTTTCACGCTCAATTTTGCGCTGACCTTTTTCCACTAACTGCTCTAACTCTTCATACGAACATAAACCTAAGTCAGTAGGATTTCTAAATTCTGTGATGGGTTGAGATTGGTTACCTGCACGAATATTAGCTACGGTTGGTTTTGTGGAACTGGTTAATTTAGCAATTTGTGTGTCTGTTAGAACTTTGCCATATTCTCTAATAAGCCATGCGATAGCCTTAGGTCGTTCTTGGCGAACAGATAGGGGTAAATATTTTTTTGCTTTGATAGAAGATTGAATTGTTTCACTTTTTTTATTTTGTAACTGCAGATCGGATGATGGATCTTTTTCACATCTTTTAATTTCATCCATAGTGAGCTGACCACTGGCTATTGGGTTTAAACCTTGCATACGGTAGGCATCTTCTCCATCTGCAATACTTTGTACTTCTAGCTCGTGCAGTTGACAAAATTTGGAGATTTGAGGAAAACTTAATGCGGTGTTATCAACTAGCCATACAGCAGTCGCAAGGGGCATCAGTGGTTTATTTTCAGACATGTAAGTTTTTTAAATATTGAAAGATTTATATTTGTTTTTGAATCTTGCAACACGGCCCCCAGAGTCTACCATTTTACCAGAACCTTTGTTCCAAGCTGGGTGTGATAGAGGGTCGATTTCAAGTTTCATCGTATCGCCTTGTTTGCCCCAGGTAGATCTTGTTTTATAGGTGGAGCCATCTGTGCGCTCGACGGTAATTTCGTGATAATTAGGATGTATCTTTTCTTTCATGGTCTAGAGAAAATAGTGACCAAAGTTTAAAAAATCAAGTAAATATTTAGAGATTTTCAAAGAAC
>JAYPCO010000079.1:0-1879 GCA_038124765.1 Alphaproteobacteria bacterium
GATGCAGCAAATTTTGCGGCATTGGCTAAAATTGCATCAGAGAATAATGATATTAATTCTTTGCAACAAAATCATATAAATATTTTTACAACTTGTAAAAGTTGTCATTCCAGATTTAAAAATTAATTTTAATAAATATCAGGCCCTACTGGAATAATTCCATTGGGGTTAATGGTGGGGTGACTGCCATAATAATGAGTTTTGATATGATCAATATTAATCGTTGGATTAATTGAAGGATTGTTTTTAATTTCGTTTAAATATCTACTCAAATTAGGATAATCATAAATTCTTTTTTTATTACATTTAAAATGGCCTACATAAACAGGGTCAAATCTTAACAGAGTAGGAAATAACCTAAGATCACATTCTAAAAGTTCATCACAAAGTAAATATCGATTAGATGCTAACATCTCCTCAATTAAGTTTAATGCCTCAAAGAGTTTATCAATTTCTTCTTCATAGACTTTTTGTTTAGTTGCAAAACCTACTTTATAAACACCATTGTTTACTCGGTCGTATATATAGTCATTTATCTCATTAATTTTTTTTTGATATTTGACAGGGTAAAAATCTAAATTGTTTTGAGTTAAATCATTAAAAGAAGCATTAAACATTCTAATAATTTCAGAGGACTCATTACTAACAATGGTATTTTCTTTTTTATCCCAAAGTACCGGCACCGTAACTCTTCCAGAATAATCCGTTTGTGCCTCAACATAAATCTCATACATAAAAGATTTATTAAAAAGATGATCTGGTGTGGTGCCAGGGAAATCAGTGTTAAAAGCCCAGCCATTTTCAAGCATATAAGGATTAACAACACTATAACTTATATGGTTTTCCAGACCTTTGAGGCTCCTATAAATGAGTGTTCTATGCGCCCATGGGCAAGCTAAAGATACATATAGATGATATCTTTGTGACTCGGGTAAAAATTTACTTTCAGTTGAAATAAAGTTTCTAAATTGAGCTTCAGTTCGTAAGAATTTGCCGCCAGAAGATTTTGTATCGTACCATTGATCTACCCATTTCCCTTCAACTAGCAGTCCCATGGTTTTTTAATACGGCAGTCGATTAAATTAGATTTTAATTAATATAGAGTTTGTTTTTATCGATCATTTTAATTTTTTGATCGTTTTTCAGTTCGGTAATGCCTCGACTCACTGTTTCAATTGTGAGCGCTAAATAATCAGCAATATCTTGTCTGTTCATAGGAAGGCTGATTGGATTATCTGGTAGGCCAATTTTTTTTCGCTGAGCAGAAATATTTTTAAAGAATTCCATTAGGCGATCTTTAGCATGAAGCTTGCCAATAATAATCGACTGCTTTTGCATAAACTCTATTTCCTGAAAATTTCTTTTTAAAAGTTCTTTGGTTATCTCGGGCGAGTTTTTGTTGAGCTCATCAAACTCTGAGATGGCAAAAGAACAAATCTCCGCATTGCCAATTGCTTCTGCAGAATTCAAATAGGTATCTTGGTCAGAAGAAAGGCCCATAAAATCACCGGGGTATAAAAAACCCATGATATGTATTCGGCCATCATCTAACAATCTGTAAATTTTTACATTCCCTGAACGGACATTAAAGTAGCTCTTGACAGGTTCGCCTTGAAAAAAAATGGGCTGCTTGTCTTTATAGTTTTTAGTTCTTTTAAATGAGTCCACTTTTTTAACTTGTGTTTCATCCATCTTCCCACAAATTGAAAAACGTTTAGCGGAACATAAAGAGCACTTAGCAAGATGGCTCTGCTTTTCTACTTGTTGATTATAAAGGTCATTCTTTTTCATAGGTGCCCAAAGTAGCAAAATACTGGCTTTTTATCAATCCAGACAGATTTGATCTTATTGGTTATTTGTTTTTTAAAATAATTATAAT
>JAYPCO010000080.1:0-1807 GCA_038124765.1 Alphaproteobacteria bacterium
TTACTAAGCATTTACCTATTTCCCTGAATGGTGAACAAATTGGCGAACTTCGCTCCGCCTGCTATAGTCCTCATTTTCAGAAATGTATTGGCATAGCAATGATCCAAAAAACTAAACAAAGATTGCATCAACCATTTACTGTTAGTCTAGATGGTCAAACAGTAGAGGTTGAAATGACTGAGTTTCCTTTTATTAAATAATTATTGTAATCTAGATTTAAAGGTTTAATTGTGAGCGGATGTTTAGAACAATACTAAATTCATGGGCTTTATTTACTGGCTTTGGGGCAATCATGTTAGCGCATGCACTCCAAGGAACTCTTTTAAGTATTAATGCCGTTGGCTATGAGTTTAGTGATTTTGAAATTGGTTATTCATTTGCAGGGTACTATTTAGGATATCTATTTAGTTCTATACGGTGTCCTCAATTAATCCAAAATGTTGGTCATATAAGAGTATTTGCCGCTTTCGCTTCTTTAGCCTCTACTGCTGTTTTATTACACTGGGTATTTGTCCATCCAATGGCTTGGTTATTTTTTAGGGCCATAACAGGTTTTTCATTTGCTGCTATCTATATCGTTTGTGAAAGTTGGTTAAATAGCCGAGCTGATAATCAGACGAGAGGTCAGTTAATCGGCTTTTATATGTTTGTTTTGTATTTCAGTAATTGTTTTGGTGTAATGTTGGTAAACTTCCGATCGCCCTCAGCAGCAGACCTATTTATTTTAGTTTCTTTATTAATCTCAGTTGCATTAATACCAATTTTATTAACCAAAAAACCAGCCCCAGAATTTACAACACCCAAATTCATTTCTCTAAAGGAACTATACAATAAATCCCCCATGGCATTTGTGGGCTCTTTTTCTATTGGGTTGGTATATGGAGGGTTATTTGGACTTATCGCAGTTTTCGGTGCAAAATCAGGATTAACCGTATTTCAAATATCGCTACTGGTTTTTACTAATACTTTCTTTGGCGCAGTTGCACAATACCCCATTGGAAAATTTTCAGACCGATATGATCGAAGAACAGTAATGTTAGTTTTAAACTTAATAGCTATAACATCTTTAGTACTAGCTTTTTTATTTGGTAAATTATCTTTTTACTTATTATTAGTATTTATCGGCGTCCACGCAGCAGTTTCTCTTCCTTATTACACAATTGTGATTTCTCACATGAATGATTTTTTACAAAAAGAAGAAATTGTTAGTGGTAGTTCGACGATTACCCTCGTCAATGCCATGGGTATGGTTCCAAGTTCAATCATTGCCTCTTTATTTATGCAGTATATGGGTAGTTATGGTTGGTTTGTCTATATGATTGTGATTTATTCTTTTATGGCCCCTTATAATTACTACCGAATTAAAGTTGGAAGAAGCAGTGATATTCGTGATGAAAGCACTCCTTCAATTGTAATGCCGCGTACCGCAACACCTCTTGGTATGCAGTTGGCAACGGAGCAAATAATTAATAAAATAGAAGAAGAACAGGAAGACTAATGAGTATTGATCAAAGGTTATTAGAATTAGGTATCACCCTTCCCTCACCGGCTAAACCAGCAGGAAGTTACAAGCCTTGTGTAGTGGCTGATGGAATGGCCTATATCTCTGGACAAGGACCATTACTAGATGATGGAACTTTTGCTCAGGGGGTTGTAGGTAAAGATTTAGATATAGAGACGGCACAAGCGCACGCAAAGCGATGCGGGTTAGCGATTCTAGCTGCTTTAAAAAATGAAATTGGCGATTTAGACCGTGTTCAACAAATCGTTAAATTAACTGGATTTGTAAACTGTTCACCTGATTTCA
>JAYPCO010000081.1:0-1632 GCA_038124765.1 Alphaproteobacteria bacterium
TTAAACTCCATGGAGTAAATCTTTCCGTCTCTGCGAATAGTTAGAGTTAATTTTTCAGATAGAGCGTTGACCACGGAAACACCCACACCGTGTAAACCCCCTGAGATTTTATAACTATTTTGATCAAATTTACCGCCGGCATGCAGCTGAGTCATGATAACTTCTGCCGCCGATACCTTTTCCGTTTTATGCATATCCACCGGAATACCACGACCATTATCAGAGATCGTAGCCGAGCCATCTTTATTGACGATTAGCTGGATAGAGTCACAATAGCCCCCTAGTGCCTCATCGATGGAGTTATCAAGAACCTCGTATACCATATGATGAAGACCCGTTCCGTCATCGGTATCCCCGATGTACATTCCTGGTCTTTTGCGAACTGCCTCTAGGCCTTTTAAGACCTTAATGGAGGAAGCGGTATATTGTTCTGACATTATTTAATTTCTTTAATTTCTAGGTTGTTAATTGAACCTTGGAGTGAAAAGTTATCGGTTGTAGAAAAAAAAGTTTGAAAATGATTTTCTGCACAATATTGAATAACTTTTTCAATATTCATCATATCAAAGTTATCGAATATTTCATCAATTAAAAAAATTGTGATCTTATTTTCATTCAAAAATTTAGCACAGTGCAAAAGAAAGCTTAAGATGAGAAGTTTTGACTGCGCTGAGGATAGCTGTGAAATTTTTTTTCCTGCATGCGATATTTCAAAAACAGATTTTAAGGGATCTGATTCGGATTTTAATCGATAATCAGTGGGCCACTTATTTTCATCTTTTAAGCCTTGTTCAAATTGCTTTAAGAATGTCTCCTGATCGAGAAAGGCCATACTCGGATCAATGTCAAATTGAAAAAATGAATTGTCCTCTTCCAACATAAAGCTCTGAAATGCACTCAGAAAATTAATTTTTATCTCTAAAATGGATTTGCCCGCCTCCATCAATTGTGAGTCTAGCGATTCTAGCCATGCCTGGTTGGGTGAGGATTGCAGGACTTTCTTTTTTTCTCGTCTCAATTTAGTGTAAGTGTTGAGAAGTTTAAAAAGATGAGAATTAAAATAACAAATAATTCTATTAATGGTATTACGTTGATATTGGGTGTCTTTGATAAAAAAAACTTTATCAACTTCTGTAAACCAAAATAGTTGAAAAGTATTCAGTAATTGCTGTTGGGAGATTTTTTTTTCATTTAAATAATAATTTTTTGACCAGCGCTTTTCTGTTATATCGATGTCGATCTTTAATTCATTATTTAATTCTTCGTGCAAGAATTTAAATATAATGGAGGATGATTGTTCCCCGTTGTCATGATGAGAAAAGTTTTGTAGGCTTTCTTTTCTAAATCCTGTTCCAGGACAAAGAAAACTAATCGCTTCTAGTAAGTTTGTTTTACCTACTGCATTCTGGCCCTTAAATAAAGTATGCTGATTAGTAAATGTTTCTTGGCGCTGCTGGAAGTTTCTAAAATTGATTAATTGAAGTCCCTGAAGTGGAGGGTTCAATTAAATTCTCATGGGCATCAAAATATATAAACTCGATGTATCTTTTGTATCTTTCACAATTACAGGCGAGGACTGATTTAATAACTCTAAGATCATGGTT
The DNA here is from genome assembly GCA_038124765.1 of Alphaproteobacteria bacterium. Taxonomy (GTDB): domain Bacteria; phylum Pseudomonadota; class Alphaproteobacteria; order HIMB59; family HIMB59; genus HIMB59. The sequence goes on from JAYPCO010000081.1 coordinate 1,605, forward strand.
TCCCCTTCAATGACGTCTTGTAAATCGA
>JAYPCO010000082.1:0-1522 GCA_038124765.1 Alphaproteobacteria bacterium
AACTTATTTATTTAATATTAGGCATGAGCTTAGCCACTTCTCTTTATGCGAGAGATTCTATAAGCATCGTGGGATCATCAACAGTATTCCCGTATTCAACAATTGGAGCGGAAAGATTTTTTGAAGAGGGCAACGTTGCACCGACTGTGGAACCTACAGGTACCGGCGGGGGTATGAAATTATTTTGTGGTGGTGTCGGTGAGAATTTTCCAGATATCACAAACGCTTCAAGACCTATGAAGGCAAAAGAAGCACAATTATGTTTAGATAACGGCGTAACGGATGTAGTTGAGGTTGTTTTAGGCAATGACGGTCTAACATTTTCAAATAGCGTTGATGCAAAAAGATTTGACTTAAAGAAAGAGCATATCTTTTTAGCAATGGCCGCTGAAGTTCCAGTCGATGGTAAAATTGTTACTAACCCATATACAAAATGGAGTGAAATTGATTCATCTTACCCAGATTATAAAATAGAAGTTTTAGTTGCTCCTCCAACTTCAGGCACAAGAGATGCATTTGATGGTCTAGTGATGGAAGAGGGTTGCAAGAAATCTGGTTATATTGACATTAAGGGCGATGATTCAGGTTGCACCTCTTACAGAGAAGACGGCAGAACGATTGAAATGGGCGAAAACGATACATTGATTGTTCAAAAATTAGCTGAAGATAAAGAGCGCTTTGGATATTTTGGTTATAGCTATCTCAGCTCTAATCAGGATAAAATTCAAGGAAGTTTTATTGATGGTGTAGAGCCAACAATGGCAACCATTCAATCATATGAATATCCTAATGCTCGTCCATTATTCTTTTACATTAAAAAAGCACATCTTGGTGTTATTCCTGGAATCGCAGAGTATGCATCTTTAATGGTGTCTGATGATGCTATCGGGGAATATGGATATTTAACTGAGTACGGCTTAGCACCGATGACAACAGATCTAACTGATAGAACTTTAGATGCTGTTGCCAATATGCAAGTGATGGACCTAGTTAAATGTGCCAACAAAGAACACCCTTTAAAAAGCTATGAAGGCTTTGGGTCTGCTTGCAAATAATAGCTATATTTAACTAATTAACAGGGGGGCTTAATTGCCCCCTTTTTTCATTTACATATAGTATTAATTTTAATTAATGTTTTATCCGCTAGTCGCCCTTTTCATTTTATCAGTCCTAGGGTTTTATTTAGGTAAAACTAAATCGATTAAATTAAGTAAATCGCAAAAACTAGCTAGCCTGCCTAATTACTATGGGTACCTTTCACTTTTTTATATTTTAATTCCAAGTTTACTATTGTGGTTTGTCTTACTGACAACACAAGAATTTATTCTTAATAAATACATTTATTCTTTACTGAAAGAAGCAATTGATACCTATGAAGCCAATGAATTAAATTTACTGTTTAGTAAAATTCAAAATATTGCTTCAGGCTCATCTTTTGGTAATGAGACAGAGTTTGAAATATTTGCCGCAAGCAAAGTTATCCATTTTAAAAAAATATTTATTTTGTTTACCTATTTCATTA